>JAHDGW010000196.1 GCA_020631635.1 Saprospiraceae bacterium | reverse complement strand
ATCATCCCGGCCATGATCATGGATCCTCGATAAATATAAATTACAACCATATCTCTTGGCAAAATTTTCATGGATAGGATCTCCCTCTTCTTGAGAAGATGAAAACCCATGAAGGTACACTACGCTATATTCCGTTTTTTGTCCAATACTATCGGCCCAAATGATTCTTGCCTCATTATCTTTTTTGATATTAGGCACATTAGCTTCTTGCGCGGTGATTATGGAATCTATATCAGCAATAGAATATGCTAGAGAAACTGGTGTAGGGTTGACCTTGTCAAATTCTACTCTAGGACCACAAAGGAATACAATGAGCAAAACTAAGATGATTAAAAAGATTCCAGTTACTATTTTCTTGATCATTGACTTATCTATTTTGTAGCTTACAAGATGATACGAAAAGTACTAAAGATAACGGGGATTATCCTGATTACCTTGGTTATCATGATAATAATCATACTTCTCCTAGGCTATACAAGCGACATAGCAATAGATCAATTAGAAGAAAAATATACGAACTCTGCCTCTAAATATTTACACATTGATGGCACCAAAATCCACTACCGAAGGGAAGGACAAGGTGATCCCGTATTATTAATACATGGCACTGCTGCTAGCCTCCATACTTGGGACGACTGGACTGAAATACTAAAGGATAGTTTTGAAATAATTCGTTTAGATTTACCAGCATTTGGACTTACAGGTCCACTTACGTCAAGCGATTATAGCATTGATAATTATGTCACTATCCTAGATGCCTTCATGAAAAAACTTAATATTTCAAGTTTTCATATCGCAGGCAACTCCCTAGGCGGTCGTATCAGTTGGAACTATGCCTGCACCTATCCCGAGCAAATCAAAAAAATGATTCTTATTGACGCCTCTGGTTTTGACAATGGAGTCACCCCGGCGGTTATCAAGATGGGGCGATCAGATATATTATCACCTATTTTCAGGAGTGTCACTCCACGATGGTTTATCGAAAAAAATATGAAAGAAGTATATCACGATGATACTAAAATAACGGATGAGCTTATCGATCGCTACCATAGACTTAGCTTACGTCCTGGCAATAGACAAGCTTTCATTGATCGGACTCGTGTATCTTATCCCAACAATACTGATTGTCTCAAAACTATAAATCATCAGACCTTGATCATGTGGGGAGCCCACGACGCATGGATACCTCTAACGGATGCATATCGCTATCAAGATTTACTTCCTAACGATACTTTAGTCATCTACCAATCAGGGCATGTACCTATGGAAGAAAATCCAGTAATTACGTCGCATGATGCTCTCCAATTTTTAAAATCTAAATAAATGAAAGTATGTATTATCAATGGTAGCTCCCGCGTAATGGGCAATACTAGTCAAATTACCAAGCTTCTAAAAATTGAGTTTGATGCGCATGAATATCATCTCACAAATCATCAAATAGAATGCTACAACTATGAGCATCAATATAGTCATGAAGATTTTTATACACTTATGACCGCTGTGGTGAAGTATGATGTAATCCTCCTAGCTACCCCTATCTATTGGTACTCGATGAGCGGCCACATGAAAAATTTTCTAGATCGTATCACCGACTGCCTTAAAGTACGTAAAGAGATAGGTCGTCAACTTAGAGGAAAATCTCTAGCAGCCATAAGCTGCGGATCAGAATCATCTGAAGTAAAAGGATATTTTGAGCCCTTTCGGTTAAGCGCAGACTATCTAGGCATGCATTATCTAGGGCACGTACATAGTTGGATAAGTGAAAATGAACCCTCAAATGAAGTCAAGCGTTTGGTCCTTGATTTTGCTAATAAATTAAAAACGACCTATGATCAAATCCACTGATAAAACGGCACTAGAAGCACTGGATAAACGATATCGCATTCGCCTTATCAATAGTCTTAATGGATATAAAAGTGCTAATCTGATTGGTACAACAGATCAAAGTGGCAATGAAAATTTAGCTTTATTTAGTAGTGTCATTCATCTAGGTAGTGATCCACCACTTTTGGGATTTAAAATGAGACCGCTGACCGTTCCACGTCATACCTATGAGAACATTAAGGAAACAGGAGTATTCACAATCAACCACGTACACCAAGACTGGATCACCAAAGCACATGCATGTGCTGGTAAGCAAGCCAAAGAACTTTCCGAATTTAAAGATGTAGGGCTAACACCTGAATACTCTCAAGGGCACAAAGCTCCGTATGTAAAAGAATCAATGATAAAGATAGGGCTTCACTTCGTCGAAGAACACTTCATCAAAGCCAACGGCACCATTATAATCGTTGGTCAAATAGATGAAATCGTCATGGATACCGATCTTATTGATGAAAATGGAGACATTGATTTTGGAACTGCTGGAGGTGTAACTATAACTGGACTTAATCATTATTGGAGAGGCGTTAAAGTACTGTCTAAATGAGTATGGAATAAAAAACTAGAAAGGGTAATGATCATACCTATCACTAGTAGTCCTCCTCAAATCAAAACTCACATTTCTTTACCTGATAATCTTCAACATATAAAGGGAACATTAATTGTTGACCAAATAAAAAGTCTAGACTATAGAAGCAGAAATGCTAATGAGGTAGATTGTCTCAACGATAGTAAAGTGTATTCTCAAATACTCGATATCGTAAATGCTTCAATTAGCCTAGAGTAGAAACTAATCATTAAGTATCTAAAAACAATTAAACCCCGAGTATATTTTCAACAATCTCTAAGAAATACAGTTTCTTTGTGATCTGATAAAAAGAACCCAATATAACATGACCAAAATATTGATTAACGACGGTATACATGCTACTGGACTTAAAATGATGCAAGATGCAGGATTTGATGTAAACACTACGAAAATTCCACAAGACGAACTTGCAACTAAATTACCAGAGTACCATGCCATTTGCGTACGATCAGCAACCAAAGTAAGACAAGATCTTATCGATCAATGCCCTAATCTGAAAGTGATTGCAAGAGGAGGAGTTGGACTTGACAATATAGATGTTAAATACGCAAAATCTAAAGGACTAGAAGTATACAATACTCCGGCTGCGTCTTCTAGATCTGTAGCGGAGCTTGCCGTAGGTCACATGCTCAACCTTGCACGGTTTGTCTATAAATCAAACAGATCAATGCCAAGTGAAGGCGGGTCAGATTTCAAAGCTTTAAAAAAGTCCTTTTCTAAAGGATTTGAAGTAGCAGGTAAGACGCTAGGTGTCATCGGAGGTGGCCGTATAGGTCGTGAAACTGCAAAACTTGCACTCGGTATGGGGATGCATGTCATGGTGGTTGACCCATTTATCGATAGTGTTGATTTGAGTTTCACGGTTGCGGGACAAGACTTAAATATCCAACAAGACACCGTTGCTATGAATGATATGCTTGCTGCCGCAGATGTCATTACGTTACACATCCCCTTTACCGGAGAAGCGGTGCTAAGTGATGCACAATTTGCGATGATGAAAGATGGAGTAGTACTCGTGAATGCGGCTAGAGGTGGTACTGTAGATGAAGATGCACTGCTCAAGGCGCTTGACTCCAATAAGGTAGCTGCCGCAGGGCTTGATGTATTTATCAATGAGCCGCATCCAAGAGAAGATATACTCAGCCATCCAAGGATTTCGCTGACACCTCATATCGGAGCAAGTACAGGTGAAGCACAAGAAAAGATAGGAATAGAATTAGCGGAGCAAATCATTGCTTATTTCAACAATTAATATCTATTCATAAAGAATAATGGAAAGGTCAATCAGCAATATTGCTTATTGGCCTTTCTTTATAATACATACAATGTATCTTTGCGATATCGTAACTGAGAACCATGCTAAAAATTGGTAAAAAAGGACAACAAAGCGCAGAAGGCGAAATGAGTTTTCTAGATCATCTGGAAGAGCTCAGGTGGCATATCATCAAAGCCTTGAGTGCAATATTGGTCTTTGCTATTTTAGGTATGATTTTCAAGTCCTTTTTGTTTGATTATATCGTCTTTGCCCCTATCAAAGAGTGGTTTCCTACCTATAAGCTCTTTCCAATATTAGAAAGAGCGGACTTCGAATTTATCCAAAAGGATGTTGGAGAGGCATTCTTTACGCATATCAAAGTTTCTTTTTTCTTAGGACTTATAGTGGCATTCCCATACGTGTTCAATCAGTTTTGGCAGTTTATCAAACCAGGGCTATATGAAAAAGAGCGAAAGGCTGCTAGAGGAACGGTGTTTATTTGCTCCTTTCTTTTTGTGATAGGTGTTCTATTTGGCTACTATATTGTATCACCTTTTGGGTACTCTTGGTTACTTAATTATTCGATCGGTGTAGAAGTCTCTAACTCTACCTCTATTTCGAGCTTTGTCAACTACTTGACGATGTTTACCATACCTACGGGTTTGGCATTTGAGTTACCCGTAGTCGTATATTTTCTAGCCAGAATAGGTCTAGTCACCGCTGCAGGAATGAAGAAGTTCAGAAAACATTCTATCATTGCTATACTAGTATTGGCTGCTCTAATCACTCCTCCTGACGTAGTAACTCAGTTTCTGATCGGTATCCCGATATATATATTATACGAACTCAGTATCGGTATTGCAGCAAGAGCACAAAAGCAATATCAAAAAGACCTAGATTAAGATATGACTAGACTCTCCAGCAACGCTACCCTATTTCTCAAAATTTTTCTACCTACTTTTTGGATATCATTCTTTACTCTAGTCACACTGGTCATTTTCTTCTTTACGCCAGATGATATTCCATTATTTCAAAACTGGTTATTTAAAGGATGGTACCTCTTTATCTATATCAGTTTCTTATTGTTATTCATCTTCACATTGATGAGGATACAGCGAGTGGAGTATAATGGAGAGATATTTTTGGTCTCCAATTATCTCAAAACCTACAACTGCTCTATCTCAGATATTGATGCACTTGTGCTGCGCAATTATTTTCTCTTTAAGACTGGCAACCTAAAATTTAATAAACCCACTAAATTGGGCAAGAAAGTTAAGTTTATTCTTTCCAACTCTATGTTTGCAGCGGCTTTAGAACGATACCCTTATCTGATCGACAAAATTGAAGATCAAGGGAAAATTATCGAGGGTTTAAAGTCACAATAGGACAAATAACTTCTTCAAGGCTAATACCGCCATGCTGAAAAGTATCTCTATAATATCGGTTGAAGTGATTGTAATTATTAGGATATAAAAAGAATTTGTCCTCAGTAGCGAAAATAAAGCTAGAGCTTACATTAGGTTTAGGAAGGCCCACTTTAAGAGGGTCTCTAATCTCTAAAACATCCTTTTTATTATACTGAAGATTACGACCTACTTTATATCTGAGATTAGTGGTTGTTTCACGATCTCCGACAACTTTACTAGGTGATTTTACACGTATAGTTCCATGGTCTGTTGTGATGAATAACTTGACATTTCGATCTGCAAGACGCTGTAGCGCGGTCCACAAAGGGCTATTGAGAAACCAAGATCTTGTCAATGATCGATATGCTTTCTCGTCACCAGCTAACTCTTTCAGTACTTCCATTTCTGTACGTGCATGAGAGAGCATATCAATGAAGTTATAGACAATGACATTGAAGTCATTTTGAGTCATATTGACAATTTGGCTATCTAAGTTTTTAGCATTCTGTACATTGGTGATCTTAGTATAACTCCACTTAAATTCTTTGCGAATACTACGCTTGATCTGTTCTCCAAGGAAAAACTCCTCGTTCATGTTTTTACCACCAGACTGATTATCGTTGAGCCATTTTTCACCAAACGCTTTTTGGATATCTGAGGGTAACATACCAGCAAATATGGCATTTCGGCTGTACTGGGTCGCAGTAGGTAATATACTATAGAAATAATCTTCTTTTTCTATTCTAAATAGCTCAGAAATTATGGGTTCGATGACCTTCCATTGATCATAGCGTAGATTATCAAGAAGCAACACAAAGTTACTGGCTTCGCTATCGAGCTGCGAAAATACTTTAGATCGAAGCAGATTATGCGACATCACAGGTGCAGCCCCATCTTTATCTTGTATCCAAGTCTCATAGTTTTTGGTCACAAACTTTGAAAACTCAGCATTCGCTTCAGTTTTCTGCATAGATAAAATTTCATCCATCTCGGTACCTGATTCATCGAGCTTCAGTTCCCAGCCTATTATCTTCTTATAAATATCCACCCATTCTGTCAGATTGAGTCCGCTACTGATGTCCATGAGTATCTGACGAAATTCTTGCTGATAATCAGACGCAGTTTTCTCCCAGTCTTTTTTTATCTATTTGTTTTTTTAATGTCAATTAAATCTGATTAGGATTGAAGGGTTTGAT
>JAHDGW010000195.1:2088-6366 GCA_020631635.1 Saprospiraceae bacterium | reverse complement strand
ACCTACATCGCTATGTGCATTGATAGATCTTGTATCCGCTAAGCCATCCATACCACTTGCTACAGGATTGCAAGGATCTGAAAGGTTTACGGTATTTACTTGATTAGCTAAATACACTCCGTTGCCAGTAATTAACCATGGGTTCTGAGCAACTGAATTATTACAATTTCCTGATAAGTCAGCGCCTCCATTGTAATAACCTTGATATGTGGCCGTACCGTAAGGGTTATCATTACTATTCCAAAATGAAATTGCAGCAGATTCATATACCGAAGCACTTGTATTGACTCCATCCACTAATACATCCAATTGCCAAGCTCGTACAGTAATGTGACTAGCAAAATCAACATCTATCTGGTAACACCGCGTATCTCCTGTAGAGCTTTCACTTGCCGAAGACGTACCTAAAGGAATCGATGTAAATAGACCAGAGGTAGACTGTATGGTAGCAAACTCCATACCTCCAGATATATCAATGATGCCGTTTCCGTAAGGATCTATGGTATTGGCTAGAGATATCGAAACTTCAAGATCATCCGCACCGCCTGCGCTACCACAATCAAAATTAAGCTCGTCATAAATATCGAAACTTTGGGATTGCATAGCATTGGTACTAGTGCTGGCTACCGCTACAAAAGACCCCATAACATGATCAAAATCAAAGTCAGCGCTATTACTTGAAAAACTACGATTACAGGAATTACCTGCAGTACCACAATTGATGTTACAGTCTCTATCGTAGTCGATGATCATTCCATCAAAATTTAAGTCATCTTGAATCATAGAATCATCAAGCAATGTAACATCGACAAATATTCCCTGGGCAACATCCTCCGTGATGGTAATAGACTGTCCGCTGGAGATATCGAAACATACTTGATGGATCGTAAATGGTGAACCTGCTGTAATTGCAATGACTGTTGAGTTTCCGTTGCTGACAAACGATGAAGAACCGCTACTACATACATCCACCGAGCTAGCATCTTGATTAAAGCAGGCGGTATTATAGTCAACAGGATTTGTATCATTCAAACACTCCACTTCGAAAGCAAAGTTGTGGAAATTGATGTATCCTGTATATCCTGGCGTATATTCTAATGCATAACAAAGTCGATCATTGGAACAGTCAGATTCCTGATTGCACCCTCCACTGAACGAGGTTCCTTCTGGCATGAATATAAACCTAAGTGAACCACCTTGAGCATTCGAATACTGAATTGACAATAATAGTATTGCCGCGATTATCATATTAATTCCCTTCATAATATATAATTCGCGGCAAATACCTTACCAAAAGAGTATTTTAATGCAGATTATACCAATCAATTTTTCTACTTAGATACATGATCAAGGCTAACATCACAAATAATCCTACCGAGCCTGCCAAAAGAGCAAAGTACTCGAGTTGTATAAGCACAAAAATGTAGGAATATAAGGCAGCTAATATCGAAGCTAAAACAAGGAGTGAACGACTCTCTCTAAACATTGCTCTACAATACCCCAATATCATAATCAATGTTGCCATACAGGCTATGAGATATGCCATATTAAATCCTACATGCTCTGATAGAGAAAGTAATAGATAGTAAAATAAGGTAAGACTGAGGCCTACCAATGCATATTGAATCGGATGAAATTTCTTTTTATTGATCAACTCAGTAAAAAAGAATACCAAAAAGGTCAAGCCAATAATGAGCAGAGCATACTTTGCGGTTCTATCATTTTTTTGATATTGATTGACTGGGTTGATCAGCTCAATACCGTAGGCATATTGCCTATCACCAAGGCTATACTCTGTATCGCTCCAGTAGTCTGGCACCAATCTGTTGAACTCAGATAAACTCCAAGATGCTCTAAACCCTTGATCATCAATCTCTCGAGTATCAGCTAGTACTTTACCTACAAAACCTGGGTGAGGCCAATCGCCTTTTACATTTACGAGACTACTTGCTGCACTTGGATTGAATTGTAATGACCGAAATCCTCTTAAATCCAATTGAAATGAATAATCAATAGAGTCTTCGGTCTTTGCATTAAGCGATATATCAGCATGTATACCCATCTTAACTGAATGCGTACCTGAGCCTGGTTTAAAATCAGTTTTTGATCCGTTATATGACAAACTAACACTTTGCTTGATACCTCCGGGGTCACTGATCGGCACTACCACCCTGGCCTCATCATATAAGTATAATATCTCATCGCTTTCTTTCAAAAAACTGTAATCAAAATTTCCAGATATATCTAGCGCAGTTTTGTAGAGAATCGTCTCGTAGATACTTTTCTTTCGTATTTCATGATGGATATCAGCATTGAGCTGCACTTCCTTTGAAGTGATGTACTTTTTATGCTCCGTTTTCCAATATCGATCATTGACTTCATCGTAATTTGTTTTTTCATAAGGTATGATGAGTACAGGGTCTCCTATCAGTTGCTCACCACCCCAACTACTGGCTATTTCATGATTGACCTGACGAAAGTTGGATTGCCGCTCCCATATTAATCCTCTGACTATACCTGTGGGAATCCATAGGAGTAAGATGAGCAGCATAATGACAAGCAACTTGAAGTACAGCGAATGCATGAAGCCTGTCTTTTTGGTGTTTTGAATTTGTGTATTCATGATAATATTTGATTTTATACCATGAAAGTAAAACCTCCAAATCCTCCTTTATACTTACATTGATTATTCGTCCGTACTATTCTACTATTCGCATGAGTCTATCTCTTTTCAATGCGTTGGAGAAACCATTATTTATCGATTGATAGATCCAAAATATCTACCGCCGCGTAAGTACTCCTGCCATGATTTTGGTGATTCCTTCAGACTCTGAAGCTCTTTTTGTAATGACGCTTTTATAAGTTCACGTTCTGCGATAATTGTACTTTCCAACTGATAATCAGATACTTGCTGTTCATAACTCATACTAGACTGGATTTGTAAATTTTCAAAATATGACCGGTTTTCAAATATCGCCTCGTGTCGGTTTAAATGAAAGTCATAGGGTGATCTAGATGAAATCAATTTAGTGAAAATAGGTGCTGTCTCTATGGCAATAAATAATAGGCTTATAAATAAAGATGTCCACCAAATGGTCGAACTCTTAGAAGAGAGTCTACCCAATGCATCAATCTGGGCAGCTAGACCATTCAAACTTGCAGCTTTCAGCTCTGCAAGTTTTTCCGTTTTGATATGTTCTACTGTAGCAATATCCTTTCGCTTGCCATCAATGATTGGTTGTATCTCAGCTTGTAACTGGTCTAACTCTACCTGTGCCAGCTGAGCTTCATTTAACTTTGCTTGATAAATAGGACCTAGATTTCGCTTCATAGACCCACCTGTACCATCTGCCTCTGCAATCGCAATTGCACTTAGCTTATCTCTGGTATTTCTACTCTCTTTGATTTGTAATTCAAGTCTCGAGATCTCCGATTTAAGTGTATCTATTTGGTAGTCAAACCTTGAATTCAAAGCATTTTCTTGAAGCTTTCTTACTTCTTGTTCCATGAGTACAAGTTCAGCATCTATTTCCGATTCGAAGAGCTTGAGTTCTAATGGTTTTGATATGACAAAGGCAATAAGAACAGCAAGTGTAAGTCTAGGAATTGCTCTTAACCAATCTGTTGATTCATTTTTCTTTTTTAAACTCATCACAATATATCGGTCTAGATTGAAAATGAGCAATCCCCAAAACAATCCAAAAATAAGTGACGCAAACACAGATTGAAATGAACTGTAAATTGCAAAACCTGCCGCAATAGCCGCAAAGCATCCTGTAAAGAATATTGTTGCTCCGATGCCCTCGTACTTATTTTTATCAGTTGGTGTACGCTTTAGTAGCGTTGCATTTACCCCTGAGCAAAAAAGAAAAAATTGTGATAGCATAGCCTATAGATTTTATGTACAATAATGTAAATGGAAAGTATCAAATCGTATAAATCTGTTACCATTCACTAACTAGTGCTACGGGCAAATTCGTATGTTGGATACTGATATTCGACCAATCAAAGCTATTAGACTATGAAAACTCCCCAAATCGTAAGAGAATTAGCTCATCAGAGTGTTTTATGCTGGCTCGCAACAGCTGATATTGACGGAATGCCCAATGTAAGTCCAAAGGAGATTTTTACATTTGCAGATGATAACCTGTTGATTGCCAATATCATGTCACCACAATCATCTCATAATATCAAGCTCAATAAGAAGGTATGTGTCTCTTTCATCAATGTGATAACAGAATATGGATATCAGATCAAAGGGAAGGCCAGTATCGCTAT
>JAHDGW010000195.1:0-2075 GCA_020631635.1 Saprospiraceae bacterium | reverse complement strand
ACGGATCTGAAATGTACCAACAACTAGCACCAAGGCTAGATCCGATGACCAAAGGCAAATATCCATATCGAGAAATCTTTGTGATCAAAATCTTGAGTATCAAAGAAGTCAAAGCACCAAGTTATATCTTCTTTCCAGAAAAGACAATTGAAGAAAGAGTGCAAGCTACACGTAAGCGATACCTAGCTATCTAGTACCGTTGCCAACTCAGTTTCTAGAGAGGTACCATTCAGATATTTATCAATGGTATCAGAGCTTGAGATCGCTCTAATATTAGCAATTCGATTTCCATGTTCTGTACATTCCACCTCGACGTAGAAATCTGAATAAGCATATAGAAATACGTCAAACTGATCAAACTCGTAGAACTCTATAAAATCTCCAAATCCAAATACCTCATCCGCTTTGAAAATAAGCGTAGCTGAATTAAATGATTCTAGATCGTAGTATTTATTAGACTTTGAATTCATAGCCGCATTTTATTAATCTTACAATTTGGGTAGACATGTATCTTACCAAGCTCCAAATCGAGTTTAATATAGTTGAAAAAAATATATTAAAGAAACTTCAATATGTTTTTTAACTACATTGGTTTACATATTAGACATAACGATGCCCGATATTGATTTAGCCGCTGCCATTTGGCTTTTCTTGTTATTATTAGTGTTAAAAGCAAGCAATATGACATAATCATCGGCAATTCTCCAGTGATATTTACCTGCCTCATAACTGAAACATCCAGCATCACCAGCTTCATCCCACTTCTCGAATTTATATGATATTCCGCTACCATCAAAGGTCTGTTCTCCACCCTCAATCTTAGATTGTATAAATAGCGTAGGCCACTCCGCATACTCTTCTGGTATTGGATTCTTTTGTACTTGTATTAAAATTCCAGCGTTAGGGTTAGCGTCTGTTTCCCATCTGAAAAAACATGCTCTAGCCTTGGTTGCTTGAGTTGAAGATCCGTCTTTGAGGGCAACAGTACCTTTAGGTAATCCAAAAACAGACTCTACTTGGGCTTCCGTAATCAGAGTACAAGCGTCCGGTATATCCTTATCAAAATTTCCTTTTACAGCAATAGGTTCAGCTTTTACATTCGTATTTTCTTGCTTAGCAGTTGTACTTTTTGACTGTGCCTTAGCTGCAAGTTTCTCTTTTTGCTCCAGTTGTGCAGCTTGATTGGCTTCTCTTGCTTGAGTGCTATTTTCATAAACATTGCTAGGGCTTGTTTCTTTTACCTTTTTATCTCCATCACAGGAAACTAAAATCATCATTAAACTTATAGCCAAGAATATACCTCTCATCTGTTTTTCTACTTTAGAACGGCAAAAATATGTTATTTATCATTACCGTGCATTTTTTAAAAGCTTAAGGATATGCAAAACTTTGTAAGGTTAATCGGAAAGAGGATCAAGTTTCAAAGCTTTTACCTTATCTATCATGTCTTTAAAATCTCCACTTTGATACTTTTTCACTTGTCCTACGACATCATCGGTCATCTCGGTCGCCTTATCGAGCGCTCTTCGGGCATTTTGATCTACTCTACCCCATGAGGAGTTAATATAATAAGAAGCTGATCGTAGTACTGAATTGAGATCATTAGGATTACGCTGTATGCCTTTTATATCTTCTGGCATCATATAGAGCTTTTCTAGTCGTGCAGTTTCCTTTTTACTTTCCTTGAGCCATTCATTGATTTTATCTTGAATGGAATCTGGCGCTGCGCTCATCATATTTTTGATCACTCCGTATTTAGATTTCATATCCTTCAATGACTCAAAAGCATCGAATGCTCTTTTGACATGCGTCTTAAGATCAGACTGTGCTATAGTTATGGCCTCGATATCTTTCTCTGTCATATTATCTCTAGGATCTAATTTCACATCAATCATCGTAGAATCAATATGACCATTGAGTCTAAACGTAGCTTTATAAGTTCCTGGCAATACCCGAGAACCACCACGCGGATCAGCATCTTCCTTTATTTTCCTTCGGGTTGGATAGCGTTGTCCATTTCGTTCTAAATACCACGTCACCCTTTGTAGACCTGACTCCTTGGCATCTCTTGAAAA
>JAHDGW010000194.1 GCA_020631635.1 Saprospiraceae bacterium | reverse complement strand
CATCCAAGGCAAAGATGAGTATTGTTGAAATACCATACTCACTCGATTATCTCGATCTACGGGTTTTCCATTTACCGATACTTGGCCTTGTGTAGGTTCTTGGAGTCCTGCTATGTATCGTAGCAAGGTACTCTTACCGCAACCTGACATCCCTAATATCACTACAAATTGCCCTTTACCTGGCTTATTGGTAATCTTAAAGTTGAGATCTTTGATGATCCAACTCTGACCTCCATCATAACTCTGAGATATCCCGTCTAATGATATGATATTTTGATCTATTGTACTCATATCACTTGCGGTTTAGGATTTCTTTTCTTAGAAAAAATCTTGGATACTTTATAGACTACCACCATAATGAATAAGGTATGTATGACCCATAAAGTATCACTAAAAAGCTCGGTAAGTAAAGGTCTCGGAGATATGATAGTCACATATTGATTTAATAGTAAAATACCATAGATACCTATAAATATCCAAACGGTAGCCTTGACGATATAATCTGAAATGACATCCCAGGCTGAGGGATCTTCTATCTTTTGAGAGTACTTATTTTTAGTCTGATATTTATGCGGAAAAAACTTTTTATCCAAATAGACAAAGAGACGGTCTTGAAGTATTCCTATGATGATAAAAATGATCAAAATAGCAAATACCCGATCTGGTCGTGCCATGCGCTGCCCACTTCTAAATAGGTAAGCTCCTAAGCCACCTTCATCTCCAATGCTCTCCGCTACAATGATATAGGTCCATGAGATCGCTGTCAAAACTCTCAAATCATCGGATAGTCGCGATAATACTGATGGTAGATATACACTGGTAATCGTCTGCCATTTGGATGCACCTATGGTATATACTGTTTTAAGATAAACGTCCTTGACTTCATTGATACGCTGTATGATGATGGGTATCAGATATATCATGATACCAAAGGCAAGGAAGTTGATTTTCATACTTGCATTGAGTCCGAAGCTAGCAATGAAAATACTTGTCACCGCCGTGAGAGGTATAAAACGAATGGCATTAACAGGTGACTCATAACTTGCTCTAAATAACGGGAGTAACCCAATACAAAAACCGATAGGTATAGACCACAGAAGTGCAATCAGATATCCACCAAAATTGAAGCCTAATGAGAGACATAAGTTGCGATAAAAGCTGGCGTCGCCCAGCATTTCGCCATAAGCACAATTGACCGCATTTACCTTCCTATACTCCTGTACAATGTAGGATTCACCATTGTCATCTTCATAGGATCGATCTACTAATATAGAATCACAGTTAGATATTGGTTTAGGTAAGATAGCTGTGTTTACTATAGGTTCAGAACCCGCCGTAAGGGCATACCATATAACAAAAAGCAATGCAAAACCTATTAAGCTCCAGACCAGATATTGGCGACCTGAAATCTCTCCTCTAAGACGAAACATCCAATCCATAGGCGATCTTTAAGTATAAAAGTTTTATTCGCCTACTATCAATTGAAATTCTGTTCTTCTGTTTTTGGCATTACAAGCATCCGTATTGCTGGTCGCACATTCTGGCACTGGTTTATCAGGTCCATTTCCTACGACTACAAATCTATTGGCAGGCATGCCGTACTGCGACTGCAAGTAACTCGCTACTGCTTGTGCTCTTTTTTCAGATAATCTGATATTATTGGCTCTACTTCCTGTACGGTCAGTATTTCCCTCTACTCGAATTTTTACTCCTGCAAAAGATTTAGCTACTTCGGCGAAAGTATAATCTATAATTGTTTTAGCATTTTCTGTCAAACTAGATTGCCCTGTCGCAAAGCTGATCGAAACTGGCTTTGTAGCAAAAGCAGGAAGTGTTTTTTCTTTAGCTGTGGTCGGTTTAAACTCCTTTGCACCTTCTGGTTGATGAATAGCACCTGTCAATTTAGCGTTTCTTACCGCAGAAGTATTGATCACAGATCTCCAACTGGGAGCTGCTTTTTCACTATCACCCGTCTCAACGAACTTCTCAGACATTTTTTCGTATAAGTCTTGTCCCTTCTGACCTCGGTATGAATTGTTGAATCCGAAGAAATTTTGATTATCTCCATGATTGGTCCAGTACACAGTACTCATCATTCCTAATGCATCTTCTACTGGCAGTTGGTTTAGCTCAGCTAAGTACTTAGCGGCTTTATTCAGGTTTGCTTCATTTTTGAGTTCTGCTACACCTTTCATCCATCCTTCATAAAATCCGTCAAACATCTTTTGCTTTGCTTTGATCACTTCGTCTTTTGCTAACATAATATCTCCGATGATATGCGTTTGCTCTCTGGTCGTTAATAATATTTTAGATCCTGGTACCGCTTGTGTTGCAAGGATATCATCAGGGCTCCAAACTACGGCTGCATCTACATCATTCGCTTTGAAGGCTTCCGCTGCTTTTAGGTTATCCGATGTTTTGATCACCTCTATATCACTATAGCTAAGCCCTGCGGCTTCTAATGAAGAAATCAACAAGGTCTGCGCTGGAGAAGGGACGGCGACTGCTACTCTTTTTCCTTTCAAGTCATTGATAGTGTTGATCCCTCTTTTTACGATAAGTGCATCGCCACCACGTGACCAGTCTACTTGCATAAATGCCTTAGGGTTAAATCGATTGATATCATCTGGTGCAGTATATAATGGAAATGCATCAACCGTCTGTACAATGATATCATACTCTCCACTGATCCAAGAGTTGAGGGCATTGATCAGATCGTTCTCTACCTTAAATTCTACTTTAAATCCGTAATCTTTATAATATCTAGATCTTGTATTGGCGCTGGCTCCTTCATTGAAATAAAGTCCTGGGGCATAACCACCCCATGTCACCAGTTGTACTTTTAGAGTATTGTCATCTGTATCTCTAGCACTGCCATTTGCATCAGCCTTAGGCAATGATTGCGAGGTATTAGCTACACCATTATTTTCCGTATTATTGGTATTGCTCTCATTAGACTCGTATTCCTCCGTTTTCTCCTTAATAGAATCACCGAGTGATGTTTTATTCAAAACATACCAACCCAAACCGAATATCAATCCTAGTATAAGTATAGTGATGAGGAGTTTTGAGAAAGTTGTTAATCTTGCTGCCATAGCTGTATTAGATGTTGGTTATAAAAATCGTTATACTCTATTAATCAAAAAATGAGTCGTATTGGTTCGTTGAATTCGAATTTCTTTCAATTTGAGGAGATCTTTCATCTAGATCTAGTACATCATCTTCTAATATCAGTAATTCTTCTTTGGCAGCACCTAGCAATAAGGAGTCACTCTTTGCTTCCCACTCTTCGAGCATTTTTAGACCTTGCTCCTCAAATATTCCATTTTGTAGATCGATAGAATTCATAAAGCCTTCTGATAGCTCCATAAATTGCTCCATCTCCCCTACTTTGCTACTGACATCATCCGCCACTTCCTCTAAGGCCATATCAAACATGGCTCTCTTGTCAGGGTTTCCTTTGATTACACTCATGGCTGACTTCATAGCACTATGACTAGCCATGATGGCTTTTCGCTCTTGCTCTTTGAGTCGAACTTGATCGTCAATATCTTCTAGTAGGATACTACTGTTATCATACATTTTACTCAGCACTTTGTAGAGTACTTGCATTTTTTTGAGCAAGTCTTCGTACTTCATATTTGACTCTTTGAGTCGACCCGCTTTTCTTGTTTTTAAAAGTACTTGTCCAGTCTCATTATTGGCTTTCGCCGCTGTGGCTTGTGTCAGATTGGTTTTTATGGTTTTCTGATTATTGAAAATAATCTCTTTGAGTTTATGCATTTCGCCACGTAACTTATTGATTTGGCGATTCATCTTTCGGAGATTTCCCTTGAGGTCATCGATATATGATTTCAATATACCTATTGGGTCCGTTTTGACGAACATACTCGTGATCCATCTCATCGTACTTTTGTACATATAAGAAATGAGGCTTCTCGTCTGCCCATCAAGCGCCATGAATATAATTACGCCAAGGACTGCCAAACTGGTAATCAATCCTGCAGTGGTCTGAATGAATGCCAATATACCTCCAAGAAAACTAGTAACTGCTAGGCCCGAAATAGCTACTAAAACTACCAGTACTATTATTCCTGTGATTCCTTCAGGACGTTTCCAAAATGATTTTTTTCTTTTGATCATAAATACTGCGATGAATGCTGCTTCGCAAAGTTAAAAATAATGCGTGGTGGTTGATAGAATCTTTGCTATTTAAGCTTTTTCAATCGATCGATATCTGTTTTTATCTGAGTGGTTACGGATTGATAAGCGGCGGCAAAACCAATTCTAGTATTCTCAATTTTAGATTCTGCTCCGGCTACTTTTTTCTCTAGTTCTGCTAACTTGGTTTCCGATGCTGCTATTTCTTTTTTGAGTTGCTCAATTCTTGCTTTTTTAGCCTTAATATTATCTTTTGCCTTCGTCAGGCTTTCCGCTCCACCTTGCACTTGCTTTTGTCGCTGACTGGCTAGCGCTTGCTGAAACTTTTGATCCTCTTTTTTCAATACATCCATATACTTAGATGCACTGCTGATCAAATGATCCGTATTTGCCCCCATAGTACTGGCCATTGCTACCGCACTTTTATACCGGGTATTGTCATCCATATCCATTTTTGATAGGGACTGTAAAGATTGCTTAAACTCTAGGTAATCAAATCCATCCTGATTGGCATCATCAATGGCTTTAAGTAATATATCTACAAACTTTGCCGTTGGTTTCTGATTACTATCAATTTTGACAGTATCAGAGCTTGGTAACGGAGTATTGGACACTTTTGTTTTTGGGGCTGTCTTATTACTTTCGGTAGTAGACTCTTCTTTCTTTTGTGAATGGTCTTCGACTATAAAGAGTGATTTTAGTTTATTTAGCATAGCTTGATATTATATATAGAACGTAGCGATTGCCAGTATGAGTTTCATCATTTACCGCATCATCGATCAACTTACTGTGTAAAACTACAAAGTAATGATATAAAGATACTAAGAGAGTGATATTATGTCTATTCAGAATTTATCGCTTTTGAAGGCCTAGTATGCGTATATTTGGCGCAAAGGTAAATCTTACATTACATGATAACATATACTACTACCCATAGAGTCAGATATGCAGAAACCGATAAAATGGGATATATGTACTATGGTCATTATGCAAAGCTTTATGAAATCGGTCGAGTCGAGATGTTAAGAGACCTGGGAGTTCCCTATACTCGATTTGAAGATCAAGAAGGAATAATGCTGCCTGTATTGAGTGTAGAATCTAAGTTTTTACGTCCCGCTTATTACGATGAATTGTTGCTGATCGAGAGCACTTTAAAAGAGTTACCTAGTAAGATGATCACTGTATTTGTCAGAATTCTAAATGAACAGGGAGATGTATTGCACAAGGCCGTGGTCAAGCTCTTTTTTATCGATATGAAAACACAGAAACGAGTCTCAGCACCTGATTTTTTTATAGAAGCAATTAAAATCAATCTCTAAAAAGCTTGTGAAACTACCATTATTGCATAGTATCAAAGATATACTCTTACAGTTAATCAACTGGAGCAAGTCCTATGCCTTACCAGGTATGTCAGGGATTCCAATATTCAATATTTTAAGATTTATTATCAAGGAAGTACAGGAAGACGCTATTACGACCAGAGCTAACTCTGTGGCATTTAGCTTTTTCTTATCGATTTTTCCTACGATCATTTTCTTTTTTACCTTGATACCGCTTTTTCCGATTACCGATGACTACCAGTATATAATACAACGAAGTATCAGCGAAGTACTACCCTACGAAGCATCTACCTATCTCAATGAAATCATCAATGATATACTCTCTGTGAAGCGTGGTGGTCTACTCTCTTTAGGTTTCGTCTTAGCATTGGTATTTGCCTCTAATGGTATGCTGACTCTGATGGCAGGATTTGATAAGTCCTATGACCATACTTTTAAAAATCGTGGATATTTCAAAAAATGGTCGGTAGCCATTATGCTTACCGCACTACTTGGGACGGTATTGATTGCTTCTATTATCTTGATTATACTCGGTAAACCGTTACTCAATCTACTCATAGAAACCGTAAATCTAAGCAACTACTATTCGACCATAATATCTATATCCAAATGGTTGGTTATCATTGTATTGCTTTATAGTATCATTACGATCATCTACCGCTATGGACCTTCTATGTATCGTAGAGTAAAGTTTTTTAATGTAGGTGCTTACCTAGCCACGGCACTCAGTATCTTAAGTTCCTTGGGCTTTGCGTATTTCGTAGATAACTTCGGTCAATATAATGAGATATACGGATCGATCGGAGCACTCATCGTATTATTGATATGGATACAGATCAATGCATTCATTATACTCATAGGCTTTGAGTTAAATGCC
>JAHDGW010000193.1 GCA_020631635.1 Saprospiraceae bacterium | reverse complement strand
GTGGCGGTTTGATTTAGTTGACTTGTGGATTAGTTGCTGGTTTTCAGTCGGATCGTTCTTAGAAACGAATGCCTTAAATCCGAAGTATTAAGAAAACTCAGTGCCCTTTGTGTTCTCTGTGGTAAATGAAGAACAAGCTCCACTTAGAATAGCTCTTTATGCCTCCATGGTAAAGAAAATTGACAAGAGGACATATCGCCAATAGATAATTCAATATTCACATATCCTATAAAATCCTATTTTCTACCTATATCACTCACAACGTGTCCAAAAAATCGCAAATCTTGGACACGTTTTGTGCTATGTGTCCAAAAAATTAAGAATCTTACCTATGTAGGTTAGATTTCGTGATATTTCGATTTCGTGAGAGGTGGTATAAGTCATGCCTTGAATCCTTGAGACCGTCTTACCAAGAAACCTCTTGACACTATAAACCCAATAAACCCAATAAACTTGTCAACTCTATAAACTGATCAACCATTAACCAAACAACCGTACATCCAATTCCAAATCTTCTTTACTAACTTTCACAAGCATCTCAAATTGCGGGTGAAGTGGATTTATTAGAATATTGTATTCTCTGGGAGTTATGATTGAGGGCACTTGCAGAGCAAGAGAATCTTGAGATTCGACCCACCTTTGTCCTGCATCTTTAAAGCGGAATTCGGCATCTTTTGATGTTCGAATTTCGTCAAACTTCTGATAAGGAAACTTTTGGATTAGACTATCATCTAACTGAAGATGAAGCAGCATTAGATGATCAGGTACGGTCAGACCATCGAAGTGAACGAGTATTTCTAAAATGGATAAGGAAACGTGCTGAGCACAATACAGTAGCGGAGTTCCTTTGTCATTCCATCGACCGCCGTAGAGTTTTGCACCCGTACCGCTTAGATCATCAATATATTCTGATTTAGAAATTCTATATATATCCATGATCGGTTAGCTATATACTCCATGCTCTATTCTTCCTATCGTGTCTTCTACAAGCTCAATACCAATCGCAGTGTCCAAGATTTCGAGGGGTACATATCGAAGAACTTTATTGGGTGTTCTCAACCATCGATTAAATTTTTCTTTGCCAAATACACGATGACCTTTTTGAAAAAGCTCTATTAATAAGATTAAATAAGATGTAATTTCCTTATTTAAGGTATGCGTATCATCGTATCTGGATAACTGTCGTTGCGAAATTGGTAAGATCAAACTCAATTCCTTGTCTGTCAATGAGGTAAACTCCTTGATTTTAGATACTTCTTTCGTTTGAATACCCGAACGGGCAATTGAGATAAGATCAGTTCTGCGATGTATAGGTTTATTTTGTAGAACGCTCTCGATAGACATTTATGACTTTTGGCACAAATATAAAGACATTTGACTAAATTGTCAATATTGAGTTGCTATCTCATTAGGAGTCTCTAAGATTTCTTGACCGCAAATCTTAAATGCTCTATACCTTGATACCCTGATACCCTGATACCCTGATTCCCCAAAACCTATAAACTAGTCAACTTTATAAACTAATCATCCAATCAACTAACCAATTCCAAAAACTCCGCCTCTGTCATAATCTCCACGGTCCCAATAGCTTGGGCTTTCTTCAGCTTTGATCCTGCTTTAGCGCCAGCGACTAAGATATTTAAATTACCAGATACAGCGCTGATATTTTTGGCACCAGCGGTGACGGCAAGGGCTTGCGCTTCTTTACGGCTCATCTGCTCCAGAGTACCCGTGAAGAGAATGGTTTTTCCTAATAGAGGAGCATCATCAGCTACTTGCACAGGTTGATCCGCTTCTGTTTGAGAGAGATTTACACCGTAGGATTCAAGTTTTTCCAGTTGTTCGATGTTATAGTCTTCTGCAAAGTAAGCGACTACGTTTTCGGCAACTACAGGTCCTATATCTTTGATGCCAGTCAATTGTTCAGCTGACCATTGTCGTAGATCTAAGACATGATTGATATGCTCAGCGATTATTTTAGAAGCTTTCTTACCAAGATGATGAATGCTGAGGCTATGCAGTAGTCTATAGATAGGATTCTGCTTAGAATGCTCTATGGCATCTTTGACTTTTTTGGCAGATTTGGCACCAAATCCATCGAGCTGAGCAATCGCGTCGTAGTCCAAGTTATAGATATCACTGAGGTCCTTGATCCACCCTAATTCATAAAATCGCTCCACGTATGACTTCCCGAACCCATCGATATTCATGGCATCTTTAGAGACATGGAAGATGAGCTTCTGCAGGATCTGAGCGGTACAGCTAGGATTGACACAGCGCCAAGCGGCTTCACCTTCTTGCTTGATCAAAGTACTATTGCAACTAGGACATGCTGTCGGAAATACGACCTCTTGCTCTGAGCCCGACCTTAGTTCTGGAAAACTCTTGACAATGTATGGGATCACATCACCTGCTCGTTCTACGAGTATGGTATCTCCGATTCTCAGGTCTTTACCAGAGATAAATTCTTCATTATGTAACGATACTGAAGATACAGTCACTCCAGCTAGTTGCACAGGTTTGAGCTTAGCCACGGGAGTGATCGAGCCGATCTTCCCGATTTGATATTCGATATCTTCAAGTGTGGTTGTTGCTTGTTTGGCCTTAAATTTATATGCAATAGCCCATCGAGGGTGATGCTGAGTAGATCCACATTTTGCTTGTAAAGCTAGGTCGTCAACTTTGACCACCATACCATCTATCTCATAAGGATAAGTATCTCGCTGCTCCTGCCAATAGGCACAAAATTCGCTGGCCTCTTGGATGTTACTACACTTTTTCTTTTCGGCCTTGGGAATTTTAAACCCGAGATCACCCAGCATATTGATGATCTCAAAATGACCGCTAAACTGGCTAAACATATCATTGCCATCGGCATCTACAGCATAGCCCATTTGGAAAATAAAAGCCTCTAAGCCACGGTTTCGAGTCTCGGATGAGTCTTTGGTACGTAGACCACCCGTTGCTGCATTTCTAGGATTGGCGAACAATTGTAATCCTTGCTGCTCCCGTTTATCATTGATTTTACCAAAGTTATTTTTTTCGATAATGGCTTCACCCCTAAGCTCTACTTTATAGATTCCATATTTAGAAAAGTTAGCCTTTAGGGGTATCGCTGATATTGCTCTGGCATTAGGAGTGATATCATCACCTTGAGCTCCGTTACCTCTTGTGGCAGCTCTTACGAGCATATCATTTTCATAGATCAGTGCGATGCTGCCACCATCATATTTGGGTTCTACGGTATAGGTGATATCTCCTTCTGTTAAGGTGAGTTTTCTGATTTGTCGATCAAAATCTTCTAAGTCCTCAGCATTGTAAGAGTTAGCTAGACTCAGCATCGGTATCAGATGATCTACCGATTTGAAATCTGCTGTTAAATCTGAGGATACTCTCTGGGTCGGACTATCTGGCGCCATCATCTTTGGGTTTGCGGCTTCTAGCGTTTCTAACTGTTTGTAGAGTTGATCGTACTCAAAGTCAGAGAGCAGTGGTTGAGACTCTACATAATATTTCCACTCATGAAAGATCAGTGCATTTTTAAGGCTTTCATAGTCTAATGCTGTGGCTTCTGATTTCAAGAAGTTTTTAGAAAGCTCAAAAAACTGTTGTTGTTGCGCTTTGGTGTACATAAGCAGGAGCCGTTAATTATAGGTGATCAAAAAAAGGCTAATCCAAAATTAATTGAATTAGCCTTTATTATACTCTAAAAGTGAATTTTACTCTTTTATAATTCGTAGTGTTTCCTGATCGTTATTGCTGTTTCTAAACTGTATGAGATAGATTCCCGTAGTTTGGGTAGACATATCTATATACGAAGATCCTGATATAGATCCTGTTGCAACTTTAGATCCGTTCAATTGGTAGATGGCGTATTGAAGTAGATCGTTGTCTTCATTCTCTACACGAAGTTGATTTTGTACTGGATTTGGGTATATACTTGATACTATTTCGGTATTGATAGTTGAGCTCGTCATTTTTTCACCGATAGTTACAGAGCCGGTACCTACTCCATCTCCTGCAGGAGATCCATTACCGTTGAGTGCATTTCCTACCGCATATACGTTGACATTTCCTGTGCCCGGGGCCGGTGCTGTCCATTTCATTGTGATTACGTTTGATCCTAATGTACCGGCTTGTTCAGGGTATTGTATTCCGGATACATCGGAGATCTGTACACCACTACTTGGGTTAGAAAATCCATTTACACCATTATTATTATCATCGAGGCTTACCATCTGAAAACCATAGCCATTTGGGTTTTCACTAGCTACGATTCTCATGGTCAGGTCGTATTCGAGTCCAGGTTCGTATTCATTGATGAGTGCTCCATTTGCATCTCTGAGTTCTATATCGAGATCAACATCAAAAGCTCCTGCGGAGTGGCATCCTGCATTGGCACAGGTGCCATTTGATATGGGGGAGCCCGTATTATCTTGACCAAATAGAGAGGCTCGACCACCACTATTGCTAAGCAGTCCAAAGATGCCAATCATAAATAATCCAGAGAGGAGAGGGTAAAGTTTTTTCATGTAGTGTTGTTTTGAGTTGTGCATAAAGTTATGAAAATCTTGTCTGCATCAATGTCAGGGTTTTGACTTAAATCAAGAGATTCCGTTTTCAGGTATTTTACCTTCTACACCTCGGAAATAGGAATAAATTTTTTCAAAATCTGCATCCATGTTTTCAGTCATCATGATCGGTTCATGAATTTTGATTTCTTTATTTCCAAAATCAAATTGCATCATGACGAGTGGTACTGATGCTTGACGACAGATATGATAAAACCCTTTTCTAAAAACATTGATTTTACTCCTTGTTCCTTCCGGAGCAATCACAAAGGTCAATTTTTCTTTTTGTTGAAAAAGCTGAACGATAGTTTCCACGAAGTTTGAGTTTTTCTTGCGGTCTACAGGTATTCCTCCAAAGTATCTAAAAAACCATCCAAAGGGAGGTCTAAATAAAGTATGCTTACCTAAATAGTTTACTTGTATACTATATCCGATTTTATATACGATGCCCAAGACGTAATCCCAGTTAGACGTATGAGGAGCTACAATAATCATCATTTTTTGGATATGATGAGGATAAGGATCCTTGATTTTCCACCCTAATATACGTAGTGCTCCTCGGCACATTGCTCTCACCATATCTTGTAAGATTTAGAGGATATTTTGAATCTCTATTGACGATTCTTGACTGATTAAAGGTAATATAAAATATATTGATTAAACCTTTGATAATTTTGCAAGTCATAGAAGCATACAAACAATAAATACATTGATCAACGACCAGATCATATTATCTAAAATCAGTAATCCTACCACCAAAGAGGAGGGTTTTCGATTACTACTCAAAGCATACCAAGAGCGCTTGTACTGGCATGTACGAAGAATGGTAGAATATCATGACGATGCGCATGACGTCTTACAGAATACGATGATCAAAGTATATAAAAGTATAGAGCGGTTTGAAGGAAAGTCAAAGTTGTATACTTGGCTATATCGAATTGCTACTAAT
Organism: Saprospiraceae bacterium; assembly: GCA_020631635.1. Classification (GTDB taxonomy): domain Bacteria; phylum Bacteroidota; class Bacteroidia; order Chitinophagales; family Saprospiraceae; genus JAHDGW01. The sequence goes on along the minus strand of JAHDGW010000193.1, from coordinate 894 downwards.
GAATGCCTTACTTTTTTATCTAAACGAAGTAAAAAGAGTATGTCTTCTTTGGATGATGAGCTCGAGCATGTAGGCCGTACTCTCAAAGCTGATAGTTATTTTGATGGAAATGAAGCACAGCTGAGACTCAATCAAGCCATATATACCTTGCCAGAAAAACAGAAAGCGGTATTCAATATGAGATATTTTGATGCTTTATCATACCGTGATATGTCAGAAATACTGGGAGTCACCGAGGGAGGACTAAAAGCATCATATCATCATGCTGTAAAAAAAATAGAGGCCTTCATCAAAAAAGGTAATTATGAATAATATTATCCAAACTGAACTAAAAGATATAAGCGATATCGTAGCGAAGCATTTGAGTACTTGTACTGGAGGATATAAGGTTCCAGAAGCTTACTTCGATACGATAGAGATTGAGTTTTTGCCTGAACAAAATACTAACCCATATACTACTCCAGAGGGCTATTTTGAGTCACTAGAAGATGATTTAGTAGCTGCTGTACAACAAGACACAAGAGCAAAAGTAGTACCTCCATATCGACACTGGAAAAAGCTAATACCTTATATGGCTGCGGCATCTATTATAGTGATGCTGGGTGTATGGTCAGTAATATCCAGTACCGATGACGCAGAGGAAGAAAACTACATGCTAGCTGAATTACCTGTAGAAGAACTGGAGCAATATGTATCCTCCAATCTCGATGAGATTTCGATACAAGACCTAGCGATACAGGACTTCGTGATAGAAGATTATTGGATTGATGAAGACTTAGATCAGCTCGAAGATGAGCTTATAGATAGTGAATGGACAGACGAAGAATTACTAGATTTTTTATAAGAATAAAACACATAAATAATGATTTCAAACAAAAACGTATTTACAATCTC
>JAHDGW010000192.1 GCA_020631635.1 Saprospiraceae bacterium | reverse complement strand
CATAGCATTGTCGACCATACGGGAAAAGCTGAAAGCACTAGATCTTAAATACGATATCTCTCCAACGGCTCACTCAGAGATAGTAGAGCAATCTAAATCATGGTGGGCCCAATATCGTCCGATTTTACTAGTGTTCTTTTACCTTCTTCTCGTCACACTTTTGATTCAATGGCGTAATGGAGTATTCAACTTAGATATTTGGATGACTCATTTCATGGGTAGTTTCTTTTTAACCTTTTCCTTTTTTAAGATGCTTGATCTCTCTGGATTTGCAAATAGCTACATGACTTATGATATCATTGCCAAGCGTTGGAGAGGATGGGGCTATATGTATGCATGTATAGAGCTCGGATTAGGGATCAGCTATCTTATGCAATGGTCACCATTGATCACCAATAGCATTGCATTTACAGTAATGACGATATCCATCATAGGCGTTCTTCAAAGTGTCTTGAATAAACGTAAAATACAATGTGCTTGTCTAGGAGCTGTATTTGACCTCCCCATGAGTACAGTCACCATCATTGAAGATGGTTTGATGATCATGATGAGTGGGTATATGATATATAATCTGACCTAGCCGATAAGCTCCAGTGCTCGGCTCAAAAATACATCCGCTCGCTCTGTATAGAATAGTGGAATATTTAGCAGTTTTCCATCTAGCGAAAGATTTTTATTAGATATACGAACGCTCAAATCGGGTTTATATCTTTTGTTAAACACAATCATGCTTTTGGCTTTGGTATTATCTCCAGTCTTTACCTCTATGGGTATATTATGGCCCTTATAGTTGATGACAAAATCTATCTCGGCTATTCCATCTGAAGTCCAATAATAAGGAGCTTTACCTTGTGTTTTGGACAAGCATTGTGCAACATAGTTTTCTGCGATTGATCCCTTAAACTCCGTAAAAAACTGATCGCCATAAATAAAACTTTGTGGATTGAGATCCGCCAACTTTACTAGTAGTCCCGTCTCAAAAGTATATAGTTTAAATGCTGAAACATCTTCATATGCCTTGAGTGGTATACCCGCTTTTTCTACACGGGCAACCTTATTCACAAGTCCTGCCTGTACCAGCCACTCAATTGCCTCCTCATATGCCCGAGCTCTGGCACCTGATCGTATCGCTCGATACAGAAATTTCTTATTTTCTTTAGCCAATTGAGACGGTAGCGAATTCCAGACTCGTTGTATTTTAGTAGAAGTAGTGCCTTCTGCATGCTTAACAAAGTCTAGCTCATAGGCTCTCAGTATCTGCTCTTGTGTTTTGATAGCCTCTTCTATATTTCTATTTTCTATGAAATGAGACGCCACTTCTGGCATACCACCGATAAGTACATATTCCTTAAAGGACCGTTGTAGTGGTTCATAAAATGCTTGTGGTATAGCAGTAATTTCATCTGTATCAAGAAAATGATGATATGCCTTATGTAGTTTGGCATCTGCACATTGAAGATATTCATCAAAAGTCAAGGGATACATATCCAAAAACTCCACCTTTCCTACTGGAAATGATCGATCATTGCCGATACTCAAACCCAATAAAGACCCTGCACCAATAATATGATAATCAGGCTGTTCCTCTGTAAAGTACTTTAATGCAATCAGTGCATCTCTACACTCTTGTATCTCATCTAAAACGATTAAAGTCTTATGTGGTACTATATCTTGTCCATGTAGCAGACTTAGCTTTTCTAAAATAGATATAGGGTCCTTACTTCCTTCAAAAAAAGCATGTGCCTCTATCTCTCTTTCTAGATTGAGGTATAAGTAGCTGTCATAATCACTTGCCCCAAATGACTTTAGTAATGTAGTCTTACCGATCTGCCTTGCTCCCATCAGTAACAATGGCTTTCTATTGGTCTTTGTCTTCCATACCTTTAGCTCTTTATATATTCCTCTTTTAAACTCCATACAGTGCTTCTACTATACAAATGAGCTTTTTGTGTCAGAATAAAAAACCAAAATCACATTATTCGTTGATATAATGTGACATAATGCACATTATTCATTGATAAAATGTGATTCCGTAAGCAGTACTAGTAAAATATAGTTAGTAATGCTCTAGCCATTTCATATCATGAAACCAATTGATCACATTGAGAAACACCGCTAGAAAGAAACAATAATATCATTTATAAAGTAAAGTCATTTCCCTATGATAGAATAAGCTTTTCGAAGGAACGATGAGTACCAAAACAAGCCCAGAAAAAATAGCCAACATATAATACCCATATAACCATTTCTCCTTCTGGCTCTTCTGAGCGGTCCAGTATAATCTGATCAACAGCAAGATAGGCTGCCAAATCCCCAGTATGACTAATCTAAAAAGAGAGCAGATATCAGCGTATGAAATATACGATAAAACAAAGTATCCTATAATCAAAATACTCTGAATAGAATTACCTGTAAGAACAACGTATCACACCCATTTCTTTACTTTTCGTCTTATTACTATTTTATTAATTCACTCGCTCCAGCATGATGGCATCACCACCAAAATCAACACCAATAAGATCGCAATCTACCACCTCTAAAACAAAATTGGACATCACGTCTCCCAGAATAAAATTACACTCTATAGTAAGTTCTTGAAGTTGATCATTATAGCTCCAAAATCCTGAAACACAAATAGAAGACATGAGCACTTCGTCATTATCAATATACGTACCATCTGATTGAAAGGCAATTCTCTTATTTGGAGATTCTTTCGATTTCCATATGCCTATGATTTCCACATTTGAAGAATCACATACTTGTTCTTCAGAACAACTTACCAGTAAACTTGCTGCACAGAGGAAAATGAATAAAAAAGATCTCATCGTTTTGATTTTTGATAGCATATAGAGAAAACGTCTCATCGCATACAAAAGTCCACTCTAGGGTTAAATACCGCAAAATTTAATGTTGCAATATGACTATGATTATGAAAACACATTCCTAATTTTGTCATTACATGATTACACCTTTACCCTTTTTATCAAAAGCACTGCCAGTCTTGCTTTTATTTTTTGCTTACGCCCCAAATACATCTAGTCAAAAAATCATCGATGATCGATATGGAGATTGGTCTAGTAATGATCAGATCTTAAATTATGAAAATGATAACGGTAGCGCCTTAGATATACTTTCTCTATCGTTTGACTACGATGAAACATATTTATTTTTCAAAATTGAGTTTGATCGCGAACTAGCACTTAACGATAACAATAACCTTAGGTTGTCCATAGACTTAGATAACGACTCCGATACAGGATCTGACTCTGGAAACGTAGGCACAGATATAGAGTGGAACTTTGGAGATCGTTATGGCCGAGTATTCCAATTTGGAAGTTTTGATTTTATGGATCATGAAGACGTAGGTTTTGCTGCCCTTCCTACTACTACAGGTTCTATTTTTGAATTTGCAATCCTGAGAAGTCAATTCTATTTTGGTTTTGAGATTCGGGCAGAAGATATGATCAAAGTCATACTAGAAGACCGAAGCACTATAGGAGATCGTATACCTGATAGCGGATGGACACCCTTTAGCATAACTCAAGTTCAAGAAAGTATCATCACTCCATATCAAATCAAAAAGCACCCTAATGCGGATCTTAGATTACTCTCTTACAACTCGCTTCAAGATGGATTATTTCTAGGCGAACAACGCGAGGCGCAACGAGATATTATCAAAACTCTTGATCCTGATATCATTGCATTTCAAGAAATCTATGATTTTGGCAAAGATGATGTAAGGCAAGTACTCGAAGACCTATTACCTGGTAATACCTGGTATGTAGAAAAATACTTTCCCGACATCATTACCGCTAGTAAATTCCCTATTCCAAGAAAGCGATTTATTGCAGGTAACGGAGGATTTATCATCTGTACGGATAACGATTGTTCTCAAGAAATTTTACTAATCAACGCTCACTTACCATGCTGTGATAATGATAATGATAGACAAGAAGAAGTAGATCAGATCATAAGTGCAATAAGATCGGCAAAATCTAACCCATCTTATGAACTTTATATAGAAGAGAATACCCCGATCATCATTACAGGAGATCTCAATCTAGTTGGTGAATATAGCCAACTAAACACTCTACTGACTGGAGATATCTTGGATAATAATAGTTACGGATCGGACGTCATACTAGATTGGGATGGAAGTGACTTGTATGATGAAACGCCCATAATCACCAATGCTCCTCTGAGCTACACATGGTTTAATGATCAGACCAGTTTTACACCAGGAAAATTGGATTTCATAATCTATAGTGACGCTTCAGTATTTAGTGTTAATTCGTTTACTCTCAATACCTCTTTTCTACCACAAGAAGAACTCAATGAGCACGGATGGGACGCTGAGCTCACGAGTCAGGCTTCAGACCACTTACCCATTGTTATGGACTTTAGCTTAGATAGTACAATGGATAATGATGGTGACGGTTATACCATCGAAGAGGACTGTGATGACACTAATGCAGATATCAATCCAGATGCCATCGAAATACCTAATAACGGCATAGACGAAAACTGTGATGGCCTAGATATGCTGACCAACAATGAGGATCTTGTAAACTCTCAAATATCGGTATCTCCAAATCCTTTCGATCAGTACGTAACTATCAACAGTCATAAAGATATAGATCGCTTGCTGATCTATGATCTAAATGGGACTTTGATCTTAGAGACTAATTTGGTTCAAAAATACTACCCCACCAATACATGGCAATCAGGCGTATATTTTATATTTACAACTGCTAAAAATGGTACCACAAGTATGCAAAAAGCAATCAAACTTTAGTAACTCAATAATAAAGACTTTACATAATCAACATCATTAAACGGGATGAGGTGCCCCTTATCACCGCGATCGTGAAAGACTAATAAATCTGAGTTGATGTTTTTTTTAGTAAATTCTATATTTTCGATACCCGGAGCTATCCAGTCATTTTTACTATGCAGATGATCTACTGGCACTGTGATCTGAGCCCACATATTTTCTACTTCTCGGAGCTGCCTGGGATGAGATATTTTTTCTTCTACTGATACTTGAATGAAAGCTGGCATAATCCACTTTAGCGCCTTCCAGTTAAGCATCTTGGCAAACCAAAAAATAGGTTCGCTTACAGGATCGTTGACCGGAGCCAATAATACTAGATGCTTAACCCGCGAATCTCCTATGGAAGCGCATGCCGCGACAGGACCACCATAGGAGTGCCCCACTAAAACGATGTCTCTTGTAGGATTATCATCGATAACTTTTTTTACCAGACTAGACTGTGCTTCAATTGACAAAACTGAATCATCGTTATAGGATCCGCTATAGCCTAATCTATCAACAGATATAATATCATACTTCTTGAGCAAAGTGGAGTCCGTCATATAATCTTTGTAGGCATCCCATGATCCTGGAGCACCATGGACAAATACCAGTAATGGTTTAGACTCAAAAGAATCTAAAAAACCCCTAACATATCTGGCATTTTGCCCATTCACTTGAGTCTGCGTAAGCTCATGATCTACATTTGCTTTATCGAAAAAACTGTGAATATCATGATCAGAATAATGCATGGAGTATCCAGCTATATGTAATATCAAGATCACGGTCAATATAATGACAGGTAGGGCAAAGAGTATGTACTTTATTATTCGTCGCATCTAACTATTGAATAAGGCCATTTACAAATGCAAAAGCTATGTTAATATAGTAAGCCTTGATATTAAGTAGGCGGCATTTGCACTAAATTAAGATACAAAAGGCCCTTACACGAGTAATATGAATAAAAAGATCCTAGAAAACATCACGCAGTATCCTATCTGGATATACACCGGTGTTTTGCTAGGTCTGGTAGCTGCCCAAATCTGGATACAGACTCCTCCATATATCTGCAGCTATAAAGCAGCTTTACCTTGGTTTCTAACTTTGGGTGGTATAGCAGGTCTAAGTATCGCATTGAGTAGATATAGGATAGCTGGTGTAAGTACTCTTCGGTATTTATCTTACATCATCATAAGGTATACCGCCGCATATTTTATAGTATTTTCTGCTTACGCAAAACTAGATGACTCATACTTTCAGACATCATTACAGACCCTTGATCTGCCCATCATCGAGTTAGAGGCATGGCAATTAGCCTATAGCTTTTTTGATCATTCTTACGCATATCAAGCAGCTATCGGAGCTATAGAATTATTGGGAGCCATACTTTTATTATCTAGGTATACAGCTATGCTTGGTTCTTCATTACTTACTATTATCCTTGTGAATGCTATTATGATTAACTATAGCTTTGAGCTCAATGGTGAAATATGGGCCTGGAGTATGCTAAGCTTGGCCTCCTACCCCCTCTTGATAAATTATGCCAAATTGTATAATTTTTTCATCTTGAATGCAAATACCAGTACAACTGTATATCCACTATTCAACCATC
>JAHDGW010000191.1 GCA_020631635.1 Saprospiraceae bacterium | reverse complement strand
TATTATGATGAGCGACGGCACGTTCTGTTCCAGTTTCTCGTACAAGACCTATCTCCAACTGTTTGAGATATCTCAGCCCGCCGTGAATCAATTTCGTGGACTTACTAGAGGTACCCGAAGCAAAATCTTGTTTTTCCAACAAGAGTGTTTTGATACCCCGAAGTGAAGCATCGAGAGCAATACCAGCCCCAGTTATCCCACCTCCGATGACTATAAGGTCATAATGCTTTTCCTGCGCTTTATTGAACTGTTGTGGCCTTTTTAGTCCGCTAAAGCTTTTTTCTCTAATATTCTGATTCTCCATCATAAGATTGCTACACTTCATATAAAAAGACATTCAAAAGGATCGTTTGTTTTCCTAAAAGTCTTTGATTTTAAAACTTTTATCAAATTATAAGTAATGGACCCTGATCCCGTCAGTAATACTTACCGCATAATCTTGGGCATCTATTCCAAATTTCTTTTTATACATGCTTTTTAAGTCTTGAATTACAGAATCTATATTGGCCTTTTTAATCAATAACAGCATACAACCACCAAAACCTCCGCCTACTTGACGGATTCCTAAAACTCCATCCCTTTCTTTTGCTTTGTCGGCTAAAAAATCAGTTTCAGGACAGCAAACTTTATACTTCTCAGAAAGTCCACAGTGGGATTCATTCAGTAGTCTTCCCAATGCAGATGTATTACCATTTTCGAACACTAGGGATGCTTGATGAACCCTAGCTATTTCTTCAATAATAAATTCTGCATAATTGCGCTCTTCCTTTTCTAAATTTACGGAGGCTATATGACTATGATTTACGTCTCTGTAACTTTCAATATTAGCGTATACATTTTGAATTTTCTTTAGGGCTGATTCTGATGTTTTCCTGCGGTCATTATATGCTGTATCTTCTAATTTATGTGGAACATTACTATTGAGTAGGTAAAAAGTATATGCTCCTAGATCACCTGTAAACTCTTCATGAGTGTTGTGTATACAATCCATTTTGAGCACTGTATTTTTTATACCATGTGCAATTGCATATTGATCCATCAAGCCGCACTCAACACCTATCGATTGCTCGACTTCTTGACCTAATAATGCCATTTCTATGGATGAAAGTTTCCAATCATAAAGCGACTTATAGCAATACAGAATTCCCATGCTAAATGCCGTAGAACTAGAGAGCCCTGCGCCTATGGGCAATGACGAATCAAATACAGCACGTATGGGACCTATTTTTAGATTTTTGGCTATAGCCAACTTCATAATAGCAAGAATGTACTTGCCCCACTCTACTTGCTCCTCTACTTCTGCATCAAATACAGTCTCTTCTTTAATGGAGTAAAAAACATTGGCCTCGGTAGTTGAGCAAGCCGCTGCGAATACTATTTTTTTATCAATGGCTGCCGGCATCACGAAACCATGATTATAATCGATGTGCTCACCAATGATATTGATACGGCCAGGAGATTCTACCAAAATAGTTGCCTCATCCTTGAAGATATCTTCAAACTTATCTTTTATCAAATCAATATTCATAGGGTTACCAAAGCCAGATTAAGATTGTAAAAATAAGGGCAGCGAGGGCGATCATTTGGTGCTTGTAATTATAGTACCATGGCAAGTTTTCGGTACCTAAGTTGATGTTTTTCGACTCATGCACCAGTCCTTTGACATTCGCTAGCTTAGGCGGTGCGGTAGAAAGACTGACGGCAATAAAAATCATTGCGGATAGTATAAAAGCAATCCCTACGCTCATCGAGAAATGAAGATTATACTCCGTAAAATTATTGCAATAGAATATCCCAATCCCGATAAGCGTCCCTACTACTAAGGCTGCAATTGCTCCGTTTCCATTTCCTCTTTTATAAAAAACTCCAAATAAAAATATCACCACTATCGGGGGCACAAAGATCGCAAACATCTGCTGTAGATAGCCCCAAAGACCAATCTCCTTAAACATACCAATCTGAGGAGCCCAACATGCCGCTAATACCATAAAAATGATGATGCATACCCGGCTATATTTAAGTACATCAGTTTCACTCATTTTAGGTCTTAAGGGTTTTATAAAATCAACTATAACCAAGGAACTTGAGGAATTCAGTGCAGAATCAACACTAGACATGATTGCGGATACTAAACCTGCTAATACAAAGCCCAAGGCTCCCGCAGGCAGAATTTCTGACATCAACATTGGGAATACCGAATCAGTCTCTTCGATTCCTGGATATAATCCCAGCGCCATTGCCCCGGGAATAACCATAATGAAAAGTGGAATAATTTTTAAAAAACCTGCAAATATCATCCCCCATCTCGCATGATTGATAGACTTGGCTCCGAGGACTCTCTGCACAATATATTGATTGGTACTCCAGTACCAAAAGCCAAGCATAGGAACTCCAATCATCAATCCTGGCCACGGAATGGCAGGATCATCAATGGGTCTCACCAGGGACATATGTCCTTCAGGCATAGCAGATGTGAATTTATCCCAAGAAAAATCATATTGCTCAAATAGTAAGTAACTAATCGTAGAACATCCCAGTATCAAAATAACAGCTTGAATGGCATCGGTGATCACGACGGCTTTGAGCCCCCCAGAAGCAGTATAAAAACCGGCAAATAAGGATAAACCAAAGATAGATACCCATAAATCGATACCCGGGTAAAAAACTTGAATCACGAGCGCTCCAGCATATAGAGCACCAGCCGTTTCAATGAGAATAGTAGTGATGATGGTGATAATAGAAAAAAATCGTTGTGAACGATAATCAAACCTCTTCTCTAGAAACTCGGGTATAGTCGTAATCTTATTTTTGAGATAGATAGGAACAAAAATCAACGCCGCTATAATCAATGGAAGCCCGCTCATAAACTCGAATACACTATCAACGATACCATACTTATAGGCGGCTCCAGAAAGCGCAATAATACTTGAACTAGAAATATTGGAAGCAAATAATGAAAGACCTATCAATCCCCAACCAAAAGATCGTCCACCCAATAATAGATCTTCTCCCGTCTTAGTCTTCCGCGAGATCCACAGACCGAGCATCAATACAAATAGTAGATAAGCAATAACAATAGCCGTATCTATCGTGGATATATTGGATGAGATCATGAAGTTGTAAGTTGATTTTTGCCTTCGTAAGAAACAATCTTAAAATTGATTTTACAAAGACTTCAGTTTTTTACTCATTAATTTTTCGAATTTGAATGATTTTATCGTTGCTTCTTTACGTCACATATTCTTGACAATCAGACAAAGAATCAAAATTACCTTTTGACGGAGTATTCTTACTCGGCGGACAATAGATCCAAAATACTTTAAGTTTTGTTTAAGAATTGATCAGCGGGCAAAATCCAGTTGCGAAGCGTTTACACAATATCTACCAACATACTTCAACCACAAAACTATGCAATCTACTTTCACAAAACTCTTCGCGATTTTAGGCATTATTGGTTTAGTTATTCTGAGCTCCTGTAACAAGGATGAGATCAGTGATCCAGTCGAAATCATCAACACCGAAGCGCATATCGTGAATTATTCAAGTAATTCAGAATATTTATTTATTCATATCGATGCACTTTTAGATACAAGCAATCAGCTAGATTGGTCGCAGAATAGTTTTACGGACTTTTACACTATATATTTTGATGCTAATAACAACGAAGCCTTAGATCCAAATCTAGATTTTCTTATTGGTCGATCCTCGGCTGGTGTTTGTTTTGCACATCTATTGACAGAATCAAGTACCACAGGTTGTGATTTTCAAACCGGAACAGCTGCACAGAATATTTTTGGACCTAGTAATAATGCAGCTTATGATCATGTTCAATTTGAAATTGAGGTGCCATTATCTCTATTTGAGTCTTCTAATGAAACCAAGATTTTTATAAATATGAACGATGCTTCTGGAGTATCACATTCTTATCCAGGCTTTGGTGGTCGTGAAAAAGAGTCATTTTTCAATCCAGCCTATTCTGTCGAATTCTAGATCAATAGTCTCTAGTGACCTTATGGACCTCTTAGATAATAATCCCACTAATCAATTTTAACTTGACGTATTTGCTGGGCTAATGTCCACATGACTATCCCTGCACATACTGATACATTCAGAGAGTGTTTCGTTCCAAATTGTTCAATTTCGATACATGCGTCTAGCAAGGGGAGTACAGATTCTGAAAGTCCATTTACTTCATTTCCAAAGATGACGGCTAATTTGTCATGAGCTGATGCCTTGAATTCGCTTAAACTGATAGACTCATTCGTTTGCTCTATACCAATGATTGTATAGCCTAGTGCTTTTAAATCCTTTACTGCTGTGCAAACATCTTCTTCATAGCTCCAACTCATCGTTCGATCTGCCCCTATGGCTGTCTTGTTGATCTCTTTATTGAGTGGTGTCGGGCTGATCCCAGTCAATACGATGTGTTCGATCGCAAAGCAATCGGCCGATCGGAAAAAGCTACCCACGTTCATTCCACTTCGGATATTATCAAGCACTATGGTGATAGGTAATTTGGAAGTCTTTTCAAATTCCTCAGGAGATAGTCTTCCGAGTTCATCCAACTTTAGCTTTTTCATAGGATCATTTTCTTTTATACAATGATAAAGAGCTAAACCATCCGGTCTCTTGATGAATTAACTCATATTCTTTCTTGACTACATCCCTATAATTTTCCTTAGCATCATTATGTATATCACCCAACATCAGATAAGGAACATTGGCATGGGGTGCCGTACGCATTGAGCTTTGATTATCTGCCAAGCGAATATGATATTGGCTATTATTAGACGGGAAGAAGGTAGATACATCTCTGTCTGATATGCTATTATTATCTAAATATGAACGCATACTTTTTTCTTGATTATAATACTCCCAGTGCAATGCGCTGATATCCCAAGGATGAGAAATCTGTGGTGGATATTTAAAAATATTGAAGCTCGCTAGCGCTATTATCGTAAACCAAAACACCCTTGGTCTCCAGTAGAGATTTAGAGTATACATGACTTGCATCACGAAGATGATTATAGCTAACAAATGCAGCGGCAAAAAGTATCGCGGATTCATTAGACCTACGTAAGGGACCGTAAGGATGACTAATACGATCAAAAAACAAAGCCATAGTGAGTAAAATGGTTTAAGCTTTTCAGACCATCCTTTTGTAAAATATAGCCAAACAATGGCTGCATAGACTACAACCATACCAAGGTCGAATATGCGAATAATAAAAACAGTCATATTCTTCAATACTCCTCGAATATCAACCAATTGAAAACTAGGTGCCCAAGGTGAATTTTCATGAAATCCAATCCAGCCGAGTTGTATAAAATGATGCACTAAAAAGCCAACAATGACTAAACCACCAGGAATATATAAGCTAATAAGCTTTATGGCGCTAGACCAGGTCAACTCCTTTTTAATCATAAATAATTGCATGATCATCATACTACATGCTAATGCTGCTCCTCTCATACTCATGGCGCATAGAAATATGACCCCTAATACTATTTTCCAATTGGATTGACCAGCAAAACCCCATAAACCCAACATAAATGCAGCTACCACAACAATATCTGGACTGACCAAAGGTATATGACCAACTAAAGGTGGACAGATCATCAAAGCTATCAATAGATGATACCACTCCATGTAAAAGAGTTTCTTTGCTAGTCCGATAATAGAGTACCCCAATACAAAGACCCAGGGAAACATCGCTAGATGTGCTACCCAAAGTTTGACACCGAGTACCTTATACCAAATCAATAAATATAAAGCAAAAATAGTGGGATGTCCTGAATCCAAATGATTGGGTAAAAGTGCATTACCTACGCCGTGATCAAAGAACCATAATGGCTGCTTACTACTAAACTGTATCGTATCCCAAAAGAAAATCCAATCATGACTCATCCAAAAGACTAAGAGCGATATGCCTACCGCCATTAGCACTGGGTACCAATGATTAGATTTGTTTTTCAAACTTGATTTTTTCTATATGCTATTGCCGCTTTTACAAACGACGAAAATAGAGGATGAGGTGCTTCTACTCTACTCTTAAGCTCTGGGTGAAACTGCACTCCTACAAAATAGGGATGAGTCTTATGCTCTACGATTTCTACTAGTCCTGTCTTTTCATTAATGCCTACTGGTACCAACTCTGATTCATTGAATTGATCTAAATAGTCATTATTAAATTCATAACGGTGACGATGTCTCTCAGATATATTGGTAGTACCGTAGGCCTTCGCTGTTTTACTTGATCTTGATAGTTTACAATCATAAGCTCCTAGCCTCATGGTACCTCCCTTAGCCGTGACATTTTTCTGGTCATGCATAAGATGTATGACTTGTTGTTTTCCACGAGGGCTTACCTCAGCGCTTACTGCTTTTTTGATATTTAAAACATTCCTAGCAAACTCTACGACCGCACA
>JAHDGW010000190.1 GCA_020631635.1 Saprospiraceae bacterium | reverse complement strand
AGTCGTTGCTCTCGGAGTAATCGGAGGTGCTGTTACATTAAAAAACCAAAGTAATTTTCTATTCAATACATCTAGTGATATATTACCCAACCGCAACTTTACTTTTGATCTGCATACAGGAGATATAGATGGAGATGGATCTCCTGATATAGTAGCTACGAGTGTCAATAGTGATGACATCACTTGGCTCCGCAATGATCAAAGTGGCAATTTTCCGTTTAGTTCTACCATAACTCAATCGGTAAGTAACCCTCGATCTTGCAAGTCCGCGGATATCGACCAAGATGGTCTAGAAGATATAGTTACCTTATCTCAAGATGATCTAAAGGTTGCCTGGCATAAAAATATGGGTGATGGTTCCTTTGGAGATCAAAAAGTATTAGCACTTAATATAGGTCAGTGTACGGAGTTTAATACTGCTGATTTTGATCTCAATGGTTCTGAGGATATCCTTGTGATGAACCCACGGGACAGCACCATAAGAATGCTATTTAATACAAATGCTATAAATTCTGACCTCATGCAGATCGTTGCAGATCTTGATAAAAGACCTACCGCAATGAATGTAGGAGATATCGATCAAGATGGTCTACCAGATATAATAGTTGCCTTAGAGGAAAACAGTCGAGTCGTTTGGTATCGAAACTTAGGGAATAGAAATTTTTCAAATCAATTTAATGTTGCCTCCAATGTGGATGGTGTTCAACAAATACATCTTACTGATATCGATGGTGATAGCGACCTCGACGTGGTATTAGCAGCAAGAGAGGAGAATACTATTTTTTGGATAGGAAATCTTGATGGTCAGGGAGGATGGAGTGTAAAAAGGCGAATAGATGACAATGCATCTGGTGTAAGATGGATCGAATCGGCAGATCTTGACAATGATGGAGATATGGACTTAATCGCTTCTCATTTTGACAGTGGCAAGCTAGTATGGTACCGGAATGTAACTGGCACAGGGTCTTTCCCTAATGTAGTAACGATAGATGACAATCTCTCAGGCCCATTAGTTATACAAGTAGAAGACTTCGACAATGATGCTGATCAAGATATTGTATTAGGAAATTTTCAGAATCATCAATTATCGTTTTATAGAAATATAGCTGGCAATGCCCAGTTTGCCTCTCCAGCGACAATAAGTACGGCAGTTCAAAACCCAAATTTTATGAGCAGTTTTGATTACGATCAAGATGGAGATCTAGATTTGCTATATTGCTCAGTACAGACTATACAAGAAGTAGGAATTATAGATAATAATACCATAGATCCATGCCGAGCAGATAATCTAGTTATAAGTACATCTCCTTGCCAAGACGGTACTTTCGAACTGATTATGACCTTACCTGCTAACTCAAATGCTAGTTATGATTATATCATCAACAATGATATTCTCGGGTCATTAAATATGGCAACCATTAGCTTGCAATTACCATCGATCAACACAAATGATGAAATAATAATAGAAATATTAGACCAGGGTAATAATACATGTACCGCCACTTATGAGCTCATAGCGCCAGATTGCACTGTACAATGTCAATTAAGCGATGCTATGAGTATTACAGGTATATGTAATGATGATATGATCTCATATTCTGCTTCGATCGATTTTGTTGCTAATGCTCCGAGAGCTGGTAGCTTTGATCTATTGATTGATGCTGAATATTACGGCAACTATGACTACGCAGAGCTTCCTCTAACCCTCACTACACTCCCTGATAATCTTTCTGGGAGCAGTACATTTACAATCTGCGATAACAATAATGATTTTTGCTGTACGGATATAGAAGTGTTGTCTCCGTGTACATGTAATTATCTAAATTTTGACCTACAGATTGTGGATTATAATGAAACCCAAGATAGTTTTTATGTTCATTTTGACCTTGACGCAATCAATGAAGGTAATCTTGGGATGTTAGTAGGTGGTAGTATGATTTTTCACGGTTTGTATGAATTAGAAGATTTTCCAATTATACTTGGACCATTCTCCAATAATCAAGATGATTATGAGGTATTAGTATCAGATGTGGCGATATCCGGCTGCTTGGGTTTTGATTCTATATTCACAATCACTTACGAAGATTTCGAGCCTTGTATTATTGAAAACTTTGTAGTCACTTCTAATTTATGTAATGATCTTGGTCTTTTTGATGCTACACTTAGTTTCGATATCACCAACCCTATTACTGACTCCATAAGCGTTGTCATCAATGATCAGTTTTATGATAAACTAAGAATCAATACAAGTGGAAATTATACGATTTCTGGTCTTGAGGGAGATTGTAACACGATCTATAATTTCAAGATATTGAATGATAATTTTGAATATTGCAATGCCGAATATGAATTTCCAGAACCGGTATGTTGTGACATCGATTTATGTAGTATTGAGAATGTAAGTTTTGCTTTAGCCAACTGTGATGCAAATGATCAGATTGATGTAGAGCTATTCTTTACAAACGACAATCCTGACGGGAATGAAGTAGATATTTTGATCAACAATAATTTTTATTCTTCTTTTGATTACACTGATAATAATATCGTCTTAGAAAATCTTCTAGCAGACTGCCATACCGATTATGAAATCACTATTGTAGATAGCAACAATCCTGATTGCAGTTTTACTCTAGAGCTTCCACGATTATGCTGTGCCGAAGATTGCGGTATCAATGACTTCACTGTAAGTACTATCTGTAGAGACGGTACTGATGAGCATGAGCTTAACTTCTCTCACGGATTTAATGCCCAAGATGAATTTGAAATATATATTCTAAATCTAAATCTAGGTACTTACTTATATCAAGACCTACCGCTTACGCTCAACTTTGAGTTACCCTTAGAGATGGATATTCAATTTGAGATATTAGATTTAGAGAGTAACTGTAGCTCTAGTTACGATATGGTCATAGATTGTATCAATGATTGTGAAATAAAAAATCTATCTCTTGAGACGCAAGCATGTAAAGAAGATGACACCTTTGATCTCATTATCTCCTATGATGCCGAAAATCTATCTACAGATTCTATATCCCTATCGCTGAATGGGATATTTCAATCTAATTACCTACATGACGATAGTGATCTTTTATTGACTAATCTAGATGGAGATTGCCAGACTATTTATTCCATAAGCATTAGCGATATATCTGAGCCTAACTGCACCGCTTCTGCAGCATTGACTGCCCCTATTTGTTGTGGAGAAGAATGCATGCTGAGCAATCTAAGTTTATCCAATGTGGAATGTCAAGACGAAACGACTTACGGAGTCACTATAGATTTTATGCATAACCAGCTACTTAATGATTCATTTGGTCTATACTTAAATAATATACTTATCTCAGAGTTTGACTATAGCTCTTTGCCTATCAACTTCAGTAATTTATCAGCTAATACGGCTAGTTATGTTCTGGACATATGCGATACAGAAGATAGTAGCTGTTGTATCTCTACGACCATAGTAAGCCCTGAATGTCATATAGAATGCGAATTGACCAACCTTAGTCTAGGTGCTCCAATCTGTGATACTGATGAATTAAGCTTCTCAATAGAGATAGACATCCAAGGAATGAATACCTCCGATATATTTGAGTTGTATATTAATGAACAGTTTGATAATAATTACTTGTATTCGGAGCTTCCTATCACTCTCTTAGATATCGACTATACACCCAGTATCCCATATACCTTTGAGGTAAAAGATGCAGAGAATGACTGTACTCTATCCGTACAATTAGATAGCATTGATTGTCCAACTTCCGTAAGATTTGAAGAAATAAATAAGCTTAATATTTACCAATCAAACTCCATAATCAATATATCTGCAGATATAGCTTTTGAGCAACTAATCATACATAATACAATGGGGCAAAGAGTGCTTTCATGGAAAGGAGAAAAGAATAAGTTACTGCTTCTAGAAAGTAATACACTAAGTAGTGGAGTTTACTTTTTTTCAATAGACTTTGGTTCAAAGGTATTGACCCAAAAGGTAATTTTACTAAGATAACTACCAGCAAGAGCCAACTACTTTACTCAAAAATTAAATATGGTGTGGTTCTTGATATAATAGAAATATCTAATATCTACATTTGAACACATCGCTTTCAAATATTAAAAACTTCGAACAGATCTTCAAGGATTATTACGAACCCTTGGTGAATTTTGTGAATAGCCGTATTCATAATATAGAGAATAGTGAAGAGATTGTACAAGATACCTTTACCAAACTGTGGGAGAATAGGGAAAAGCTCAATATTAAAACTTCATTGAAAAGTTACCTATATCAAGCTACTCGAAATAGTATGATTGACTTCATCCGAAAGTCAAAAAATGACGCTAGTTCTCTTCCCGAACATATGGAATTTGTAGATTTTGAAGATAAGAAGGTAGACGTATACCTTATACGGGCAAAAATCGAAGAAGCTTTGGATACTTTAAAGCCAAAGAATAAAGAAATATTTATGCTCAATAAGTTTGAAGGCCTCACCTATAAAGAGATCGCAGACTATCTAAATATGTCAGAAAGAGGCATAGAAGATAATATAGCACGAGCAAATAAACAACTCAAAAAATATTTAGAAAAAGAAAATCTTATTGAAAACCTGTGGATTCTGCTTCTTGTAGCGTCTTCCATATAGTGTATATATAATCAAAAGTAAAATTTGAAAAATTTCGAAACGGCATATAATGAGGCTTTAAACCTCCAAGGTTACAAAAAGGTCAATACCGATCTCGCATGGCAGAAGTTTAAAAAAGAACAAATAGAGCCTACTACAAGCGCTAAAGTATTTAGTTTAAAATCTTTTATGCGTTGGAGCTCTGTGGCTGCAGGTGTCGCTTTATTTTTTACGTCCTTATATATTAATCACGAGAGCACTCCTCAGTTTGCGACATACAGCACTGGAGATTATCAAGCGCAGGTGACGTTAGTCGATGGTTCTGTGATCAAAGTTGACAAAAATTCATCTATTACTTTTCCTAACTTTTATGATGACTTAACAAGGCGAGAAGTCACGGTTAGTGGAAATGCATCGTTTGATGTTGCCTCCAATAAGAATCTTCCCTTTACAGTGGAGAAAAAGGGTCTAAGAGTTGATGTATTGGGTACTGAGTTTACAGTGAGTGATGCGGATAGTGAAAATATCACTATCGAAAACCACGAAGGCTCAGTCAAAGCTAGTGATAAACTAGACCCTAGTATAAGTGTTATTCTTGAAGTTGGAGATAAATTCCTTTTCACTCCAGAAGGTTTTGTTGATCTAAACGAACCTGTGATAGTGGAGACTCCTGCTCCTATTATTTCTCACAAGAAGGCTCACTCTGTATACAAAGTTTATGAGCACCTTGTAGAAGAATCAAGAGGTCAAATTGGAATATCTTATGAGGTGAAAATGAACCCTCAGGATGTAATCGATGCTGATCTTACACAGGATATTAATACTCTAATTCAAGAGCTTCAAGAAAGCTGCAATTTAGTATTAGAGTACAACCCGGTTACTAAAATGGTAACTATCAATGAATTTACAGCTAAAAAGTAGTACCATAATCCTATATCCTAGATGAGGGTTTAGTTTTTGATTAGTATCTATATTTGATGCTAATCGTACTTTATTAGTTACAATCATTCCCATGTAAATATATTATCGTATCTTTGTATCAAGTTATTCGATTATTTATAGTGACCTGATCACTAATCATTTTTACTTTATAAGTTTTTGGATGCTTGTTTTAATTAATACATTTTAACTTTTTTTATGAACATTTTTGTAGCTAGGCTTAATTATTCGACATCTTCGGATAGCCTAAGAGAATTATTTGAAAAATTCGGTGAAGTCAACTCTTGTAAAGTAATCATGGATCGAGAGACGGGAAGATCTAAAGGATTCGGTTTTGTAGAGATGGACGATAACGATGGATACATTGCTATCGAAGAGCTTAACGAAAGCGAATTTGAAGGTAGAAATATCGTTGTCAAAAAGTCTGAGGACAGAGGCGGTAGAAGATAATCTACTTTTTCAAAAGTAAATCAGCCACAGTATATTTATACTGTGGCTTTTTTTGTGCCCTACTCTAACGTCTAAGCTTACTTTTTAAGGAAGTGGGTTTTATACCATTTATATTATACAATTTGCATCACAAAGTGAAGGCAATGTAGTTTATTGTCTTTCCAATATTCGTTAAAATTCGGCTAATTTTCAGAAGACTATAACTTAGGCTATATCTACGTTTTCTTTGTCTTTACCAGCTCTGACGAGGCGAGTCCTGAAATAATACTTGACAATATCTTATACCGGTAACATTATAAAATGACGCATTTCTGATATGAAGTATATGCATTATCTACGTTGAAAATACTCGGCGTAGCTAAGGCTATGCCTGTGTTTTTCGCCTTGATCTCGAATGTATTTCATAAATCATCTTATCCGCCATTTTACAATATAAATGGCATTATCCGTCA
>JAHDGW010000189.1 GCA_020631635.1 Saprospiraceae bacterium | reverse complement strand
GTGGTGCTATAGGATACTCTTATGAACTGAATGGTGTAACTTCCATGACTGGAGATTTTGATCAACTGACTAGTGGAGTTTTTATACTTACCGTCACGGACGCTAATGCATGTACCGCAACACAAGAAGTAATAATAGAAGCAACCACTGATATTTCTACTTCCGTAGAAAGTATAAGCATGACTAGCTGTAGTGATAGTGATGATGGAAGTATAGACCTTTCGTCACAAGGAGGTAATGGTACACTCAGCTATGGACTAAATGGGGTAAGTAATACGACTGGAATATTCAATAATTTATCCGCAGATACCTACACCGTTGTCATTACCGATTCAGATGGATGTTTCAACACATATGAGATTACCATTGGTGCTCCATCAGAAATAGAAATCACTACGCTAGATGAAATCAATCCTGTTTGTGAAGATAGCGCTGATGGTACTATCATCATTAATGCTCAAGGGGGTACTGGAAATATAAGTTATGAGCTGGATTCTGAAATCAATAATACTGGGATTTTTAATAATCTCAACGAAGGAAATTATACAATCATGATCACAGATGAAAATAATTGTAGAATTACCGAAACAGCTCAGATTACAGCACCAGAACCTCTCTTACTATCGGTAGAAAACGTCAATGGACCAGATTGTAACGGTGGCGATAATGGAACGATTGAACTAAATGTAGCCAATGGCAATGGTACTATCAGTTATCTCTTAGACAATCAACAAAATACGACTGGTATCTTTGAAAACCTTAACTCTTCTACTTATACGGTTATTGCGACCGACAATAATGGTTGCAGCAGCTCTAGTACCGTAGTCGTGCCCGAAACTCCTGAAATTTCTGCGTCTCTGGTCGATATCGTTGACAATGATTGCGAAGGAGGTACTGATGGATCAATTACCGTCATGGCCATCGACAATAGTTTAAACTATACATATACGCTTGGAGGAGATTCTAATACATCTGGGATATTCTCTAATCTCCCTGCGGGAGAATATGAAATTACCGTACAGAGTAGTCTCGGATGTAGCACAGTGTTATCTGCTAGCATTATCGACGGCCTTGCATTTACCACTGCCATAGATCAAGAAAATAATGACTGCTATGGTGCCAATAATGCCAGTATTATGGTGACGGCCAATACCGATATCAGTAATTATTCTCTCGATGGTCAAGACAATATAAACGGAATATTTGAAAATCTAGGAATCGGAAATTATATACTTACCACCACTTCTACCGATGGATGTGAACAAGTAGAAACCATTAACATTACAGAACCTGATTCAATAAGCATAAGTATTCTGGAGTGTCAAGATGATATGACTAACTGTGCAGACGGCAACCTTCTCATAGAAGCTGTAGGTGGTACAGGGGCATACAGTTATAGTATTCTGGATAATAGCTCAATGATAGACGGCAATCAGATCATCACACCTGAAGACGGTAGCTATACCATCGTTGTCACGGATGAAAATGGTTGCCAAAACAGTACAAACTACATTTATGAATCAGTAGAGATTGATGATAATGATTTTACACTTCAAAATGAAAGATTATATCCAATACCAACCAGAGATAATCTTACAATAGATTTCATTCTGAATGGAGAGCAAAATATTACTTTTTCAATCTTGAATGACTTAGGTCAGCTAATAACAACTCAAGCACAGGTATTTGATAGAGGTGAAAATACTTACACCATGGATGTCAATGACTTCGCCCAAGGAATATATATCCTGGAAGTCAAAAACAGAGGTGAACGCAGGTACTATAAGTTCCTTAAATTTGACTAATCATTAGTACTCTAAGTATAAGAAATTTAGAAAGAGGAAGGCCTAAGTCTTCCTCTTTTTCTTTTTGGCTGCAGGAAAAAGAACATTATTTAATATCAATCGATAACCCGGAGAATTGGGGTGAAGACTTAAATCTGTTTCTGGGTCATTGACAAAGTGCTTATAATCTTCGGGGTCGTGCCCTCCATAAAATGTCCATTGTCCAAAACCATGTTCACCATGCATGTACCTAACTTCATTGATCGCTTTATTTTCTCCCATAACAAGTACATCTGGCTTGATCAGACTTTTAGAGTAAGCTGTAGTCTGTCCCATAAATCCTTTAACAGTAGAAGTGTGATTTTGACAAAGCATGCTAGGTACTGGGTCCCATTTAGCTGAAAACTCAAAGAGAGAGAAATAATCATTTTCTGGATTCATATTTTCTCGTGATCTATGATCTATCGTAGAATATTCATATTCCAAGTGGTTTTTGGTGAGTTCAAATTCTTTAAAGGCAAATGTTTCTGTAAAATTCATGTTCTCTCCAGCATTGGGATCCTTAGGGTCTCCATCATGAATCTGATGACAGATATCTTGACCTTGGGTAGCGAGCGCAATATCATAGGTATCTGTAGCACTACACATGGCAAACATAAATCCTCCTCCTGCGACATATTCGCGTATTCTTAAAACAACTGCTCGTTTCAGTTCTGAAACTTTTTCATATCCAAGACTACCTGCAAGCTCCTCCATCTTTTTTTGATTGATCTTATACCATGGTTGCCCGCCTTGACCTGCATAAAACTTCCCATACTGACCTGTAAAGTCCTCGTGGTGCAAGTGCAACCAGTCGTACTCGGCTAGCTTATCTTCTAGTACTTCTCTATCATAAACCGTTTCATAAGGAATCTCTGCGTAAGTAAGTACTAAGGTGACGGCATCATCCCAAGGTTGAATACGCTCACCTTTAGCATTAAAATCAGGTGTATATACTGCAATTTTGGGAGCCTTTTCCAGTTTAATCACTTCCTTATTGACCTCAGGATTGGCTATCTCTTCTCTTATCTGTAGGAAAGCTCCGTCACTGATGACTTCATAAGTTACTCCCCTCACCTTACATTCTGCTTCAAAAATCTTGTTATGCTGAAAGGCAAAACTGCCTCCCCTATAATTGAGCAACCAGTAAGCATCTTCCCCTTTTTCAATCACCCAATAAGCAATACCATAAGCCTTTAGATGGTCTTTTTGTACATCATGATCCATGGGTATCAAAACGTAAGATGCTTTCACAGAAGTCATAAGCATCACAAAACAGAAACAGTATAGGAGTCTTCTCATATTCATAAAAGCGACATTTATTATTACATCAATACGAAATACAACGCCAAAGATATATTCATGACGTCAAAACAATAACTATTAACAAAGCATTAATATCAGATCATATCACCGAGTATCCTAATATAATTGCAATATTTGTGATTCTTTAATACGAATAGCTTGGAATCAATACAACTTCAATATCCACAATGGTACTTACTTATAGCTCTATTAGTAGGTTTACTATACGGAGCATTTTTGTATTTCAGGTCTGACACCTTCAATGATAAACCTCGGTGGTTCAAGCCGATACTTGGTTTTCTGCGTAGCTCAGCTGTATTCTTGATTATTTTTCTATTGCTAGATCCATTCATCAAGAGTATTATCGAAGAAAAAAGAAATCCTGTAATTGTGGTGCTACAGGATATATCAAATTCTATTAATGAAAGTAATCGGCTAAGCCCTTCTACATTACAGTCACTGTCGCAGACCTATGAAGTAGATACACTTTGTTATGCCACTGAGGTGGCCCTAGCGAAAACTGACTCCATGCAGCGCAATACCACCAACATTGACCGAGCATTGCAGTATGTAGAAGATAATTATGCTGGGCGAAATCTAGGTGCCGTCATATTAGCCAGTGATGGGATCTACAATGAAGGTGGCAACCCTAGCTATCAAAACTATAATTTTGATGCCCCTATCTACACTATCGGCCTTGGAGATACGACCATCAGAAAAGACTTGTCGATTAAAAATATTTTTCATAATCAACTTGCTTACCTCGGTGATGAGTTAACAGTCGAAATAGATATATCTGCCCAGAGCTGTAAATCCAATACTTCTGCAGCTAAGCTATATAAAATCGTAAATGGTAAAGCCATACAGATTGGCTCAGAAAGGATTAGCATTGAATCAAATGAGTATTTCAAGACACTTGAAAAAAATATCAAATTGGATTCACCTGGAATAAATCATTTCCGATTGTCTCTGGATGCTATCAATAGCGAAAGTAGCCTGACTAATAATACTAAAGACTTTTACGTAGAGGTGTTAGATGAAAGATTAAAGATACTTCTACTAGCTCAAGCGCCCCACCCTGATATTGCCGTTATAAAAAGGATATTAGAAAAGAATAAAAATTATGAAATCACTACCAAAACTAGTAACTCAGATGGCCTGAAAATAGCTGATTACAATCTGGTTATTTTTCATAATCTACCAAGTGTAAAATTTGATATTAAGAAGTACGATGATATTCTCCAGAGGAAAAAAATACCTAGTTTATACATCTTGGGGCCACAATCCGATATTGATGGTTTCAATAAATCACAAAGCATTGTAAGTATTACTGCCCAAGGGTCAAATACAAATGAGGTACAAGCAAAAGTTAATGGCGATTTCAAACCATTCAAATTAAATGCTGGCTCTGCTCAAAGAATAAGTCAGTTCCCGCCTCTCAATTCTATTTTTGGAGAGTTTTCTACTGGCGCAAATACTACTACATTATTGACCCAAAAGATAGGTGATGTGGATACCGATTATCCATTGCTGAGCTTTCGGGAGTCACTTGGTATGCGTTCAGCTGTCATTACGGGAGATGGGCTATGGAAGTGGTCTTTATATGAAGGGTTGCAATATGACAATACCGAAGCCTTACAGGACCTATTGTGGAAAACTGTGCAATATCTCAGCCTAAAGGATAACAAGAAAAAGTTTAGGACTAGGACCAACAAAAAGCTATACAATGAAAATGAAGTGGTCACAATAGAATCACAGCTCTTCAATGACAATTATCAGCTCATCAATGATCCTGAAGTACAACTTACCCTTACTCATGATGAAGGCGATGAGTATAACTATACCTTAAACAGAACGCAAGATTATTACTCTATCAAAATAGATGGTCTGAAGGAAGGGAAATATGACTTTAAAGGGAATACCTCACATAATGGCAAAAAATACACCGCAGCAGGATCTTTTAATGTGAAGTCTATCGATCTAGAGATGTATAATCTGACGGCTAATCATGCACTACTACAACAGATCAGCAAAACTAGTAATGGTAAATTTTATTATGCTACCGAAGAAAATTCTCTAGTGAATGAGCTTCTAGTTGAAAAACAATTGAGACCTAGCCTTTACCAAAGTAATACCACGAAATCTATTCTCAACTTTTGGTGGGTACTAGCCGCGATCATGATACTTTTATTGCTAGAATGGTTTTTGAGAAGGTACTTTGGATCGTATTGATAGTTCTATTTATAATCCGTCATTAGATAATGATCAGGATGTCATAAAGGTCACCGTTATACTACTTTTAAGGCCGAATAATTAAGCCTGATTAATACTAAGTGAAGTATACTTTGTGGCATTGCTGATATGTACTAAATCTAATATCTGCGATGGGTTCTGATATGAATCCAAACGTATCAGCTTAATCAATAACTGCTTTTATTTGTCGTCTTATACCATATTTCACCAATCAATTGGTACTATGAGTCTCAAAAATATTATAAAGTTACCATCACAGGTGTTTAGTTGCGCTTGAGTTATCAATTTGTTTTTTAAAGTACTTTGTAAATAAAAAGCCTCGAAGCGTTAATTTACTTCGAGGCTTTTAAAACAGAATATATCTATTATCGAATGGTAGGTCTATTTGCCACCATTCAGATTATCTTGATAAACTTCGAGCTCATCCCATTTACCTTCATGAGCCATTCCTGCTTGTCTTGGCCATGTACCTGGTTCTGCAAGCTTATATCTTTTCCCTGCTTTATCTAATATCGATTGTAAACGATCAACCGATGTTTCAGATAAGGCTTTCCATGTCTTGATTCCGTCTGCATGTAATAAGCCCTCGATTTTAGGCCCTATTCCCTCTACCGCTTTAAGATCATCTTGCTTCCATCTTTTTAAGATTTTCAACTTGATCATGATCTTCTCGACTTTGGAGTCTGTAAGCCCCGCAGTACCCACTCTACCAGTATCCAATTGTTTTTGCATGGCGATAAGCTCATCCCATTTCCCAGCATCCGCAAGTTTTGCTTGTGATGACCAAGTCATCGGATCAATGATACGGTAACGGTCACCATATGTATCCAAGATTCCTCTAAGGTCACTCGCAGACTTTGATGCCAAATCAGACCAAGTATGCACTCCATGTTTATTCAATACTTCATTCATCTTTGGACCAATGCCCTCTACTACTTGAAGGTTATCTGATTTGAGGGCCGCAAATTTAGAAGAGGCGATTCCTGCTGAAGATCCAGAGGTATCAGCAGCTTTTGGGGTTGGCACTATTTTTTCAGCAGCAAATCCAGTATTTCTAGAAACCGAAGCGGCTGGTTTGTTTTTAAACTCTCTCAATTGTCCTTTGAG
>JAHDGW010000188.1 GCA_020631635.1 Saprospiraceae bacterium | reverse complement strand
GTATCTTTAATAATGGGCTTACCCATTAAAATATTCTTATCTGAAACTATATGATTTTTCCAATCTATCATACCTTACTTTTCAATTCAAAACACTATCCTAATACTTCTAGTTCCTTCACAAAAGGCTGCTTATAAATTCGTTTACCCGTGGCACGATACAGTGCATTTGCCACAGCTCCACCAGCTGGCGGAAGCGAGGGCTCACCTAAGCCTGTAGGGTCGAGCTTACTATCGACAAAATGAACATCAATTTCTGGAGCTTCCATATTTCTGATTAAGCGATACCGATTGAAGTTATCAGCTGAGGGTTTGCCATTATCGAAGTTTAGTTCTCCATACATCGCATGTCCGATACCATCGATGATACCCCCTTCTACTTGATTTTTAGCAGCTATAGGATTTACCAAAATACCGCAATCAACTGCACAAGTAACTTTGACTACTCTAGGAGTTCCATTTTCGACAACTACATCCGCAATTTCGGCTACATGGGTATTATGGCTATAATATGCACTCACTCCTTGGTATACATCTGAGGCTTTAGTCCCATATTCACTTTTCTCGGCTACGAGCTTAAGTACTCCTTGCATACGTTCTGGTGAATATTCGATTTTTTCATCTGCCTCAGCAGCTGGTTTCGCCTGTTCCAAAAGTTCTATTCTTAGGTCGATTGGGTCTTTCTGTAACCGATCTGCGAGTTCATCAAAGAAACTTTGCTCTGCATAGGCCAAAAAGTTGGTATACGGTGCTCTCCAGGCTCCAGTGGTGATATTACTATCATACTTATGTCCTCTCACCTCAAGATTAGGTATGGCTCCCGCTGGGAAAAAATTAGGAATCAAACCATACATATTAGAGTTAATAGATGCTTCTGACAATCGATATGCCGTAATCGCTCCATCCTTCAAAGAGGCTTCTATTTTGTACTTGATTGCTGGTCGATAAGTACCTGCTGTCATATCATCCTCACGTGTAAATAATAGTTGTACGGGCCGCTTCGCTATACTGCTAATCTCCGCTGCTTCATCACTAAAATCACCATATAGTCTTCGCCCAAATCCTCCGCCCATACGTGTCATACTTACCTCAATGTCCTCTTCTGGTCGATCCAAAATTTTAGCAACTCTAGACCTGCACCAAGCTGGTGTTTGTATAGGACCATGAAGCTCAACCTTATCTCCTGTAGCATCTGCAAAGAAATTCATCGGTTCTAGACAGTTATGTGGTAAGAATGGAGACTCATATACTCGGGTCAGCACTTCTTCTGCTTCCGCAAAAGCTTGATCTACATCACCATCTTTTCTAAAAGGCTCATTTTCACGAGCATCTAATAATCCCATCAGGATTTGATCGTGATCTGCTGTATTCTCAAGGCCGTTGCCACTCCACTTTGGCTTCAGTAGTTTCTTAGCTTTCATCGCTTGCCAATTGGATGTAGCAAGTACTGCTATTTTATCTCCAAATTGAATGATATCAACGACACCATTGACCTCGCGAGCTTCTTTATCATCAAAAGACTCAAGCTTCTGACCGAATGCAGGTGGTCTCATGACCGAGACATATACCATACCTTCTCGATGTGTATCGATACCAAACAAGGGTTGGCCTGTAGCAATCTTAAGTCCATCTACGTTCTTGTGGTTCTTTCCTATTTTGGTGAAGGCACTGTTAGATTTTAATTCTACTTTTTCTGGAATTTCTAATTTAGAAGCTTCATCTGCTAGTTCTCCATAACTTAACTTTTGCTTATCAGGTCCTATTACATATCCGTTTTCTGTAGTACAGTTAGCAGCACCAACTTGCCATTGCAGTGCCGCGGCATTAATGAGCATTTGTCGAGCCTTTGCACCACCCTCTCGTAGTGAAAACCACTCTTTCCTGATAGATTGGCTACCACCAGCGACTTGCCTTGAAAACCATTCTGTATTCAGCCCTGCTTGCTCAACAATTACATTCTCCCAATCTACATCCAGCTCTTCAGCTACGATCATGGGCATTGATGTTTTTACATTTTGTCCGATCTCGGGATTGGGAGAATAGATGGTCACTACACCATTATTCCCAATTTTGAGGTATGTATTGATCTCATGCCAAGTCTCGGGCATTTCTAATACTTTTCTCCTGACTTCCGGCTCAGCGCATTGAGCGAGGCCTATACCTAGTATGAGTCCACCTCCTGTGGCACCTGTTACTTTAAAAAACGTCCTTCTCTTCATCTTTACGCGTTTTTAGCAGCTGTTTTTATGGCAGCTCTGATTCTCAAATAGGTTCCGCAGCGGCAGATATTGCCATGCATCGCTTCCTGTATCTCTTCATCTGACGGACTGGCGTTTCGCTTCAACAACGCTGCAGCACTCATGATCTGCCCAGCCTGACAATATCCACATTGTGGTACGTCATGCTTGATCCATGCATTTTGTAATGGATGTGTACCGTTGTCAGATAATCCTTCGATAGTCGTAATTTTTAAATCTTCAGCATCTTTCATTTGAATACTGCATGACCTAGATGCATTTCCATCTGCCAACACTGTACAAGCACCACACTGCCCGATACCACATCCGTACTTAGTCCCTTTGAGATTGAGCTCATCGCGAAGCACCCAAAGTAAGGGAGTATCTGGATCTGCCTCCACCGTTTTTTTCTGATTGTTAATCGATAGTGTATATGAAGCCATAGAGCATAAAATTATTGTTAGATAAAAGATACTACGAAATATTGACTATTCTAAGTATTGAAGGTCTTCTGGAGTATCAATATCTATATTCCCTCTTTGGAAAGAGACTTTCGATACTAGATTGTAATATTTTTTGACCATTGGCTTTGCACCGTGATCACCCGTAAGTTTTGAAAGCTCATCGAAATATGCACTGCCAAATATACTTGGTGGACCACTACCCTCCTCATAATCAGAAATAATAATTCTAGTCGGATTCGCGAATCGATCCATGAGAGCAACTAAATTTGATAGCTCTAAATAGCGCTGATCAACCATTGTAATGATGACCGCATCGAGCTTATCCATGATAGCTTGTCTCACTCCAACCGAAATAGAAACTCCCATACCATTTTTATAGTCGGGATTATGTATGACGTGTATATCATCATCGCTCAACTCTCTCTCTACCTGATGATGATATGCTCCCGTGATTAAATACACGGCTGAAACCTCCAAAGCCTTCGCAAAATCTATCATACGTTGGACAAGGGTCTTGTTATTGATCTTAAGAAGTTGTTTCGGATAACCCAAACGCTCTGATTTACCAGCTGCCAATATGATGATTCCTATTTTATAACGCATCATGGGCTAATATAAATGAACTCAATGAAATAGCTCATTAGTTCTCTTTTAAGTTTGAAATGATGTAACTTAAGCTCATCAATTTAAGTCTATGCCGTCTTCCCGATTTACCGTTTCACAACTATATACCTATCCTATAAAGTCTTTAAAAGGAGTTCTATTAGATTCGGCAGAAATCACCAAAACAGGATTTAAATATGATAGAAACTGGATACTTGTTGATGAAAATGGAGTAATGGTCACCCAGCGAGAATATGCTCAAATGGCACTTTTTGAGGTTCAGATCTTAGATAAAGTCTTAAGAGTAAGCTATCAAAACGAATCGATAGATATCCCGCTAATGCTACAGGATGGGCGTAGTGTCAAAGTATTAGTTTGGCATACTTATGCTTCGGGCATTATACAGTCTGATGAAATCAATCTTTGGTTTTCTAAGCAATTGAATAAGACTGTATATCTATTAAGAAAAAATCATGAGATCAGAATGGTCAGAAGGCATGAAGGTCATGAACTTAGTTTTGCTGATGGGCATCAGTATCTCATAGCCGGACAATCCGCCATGGATGACCTCAATGCTCGACTGAATAAAAAGTATGATATCAATCGCTTTAGAGCAAATATTATATTTGATGGAGGAGAAGCTTATGTAGATGACACATGGCATCAGATAGGTATACGAAACGTAACATTTGAAGCGACCAAACCTTGTATGCGATGCCCGGTAATCAATATCAATCAAAATACTGCGGACTCTACAAAAGATACGCTAAAGGAGCTCAGCAAATACCGGAAAAAGGCAAATAAAGTAATGTTTGGTCAAAATCTAAAATGCCTAAATCCTAATCAACAAACTATTTCTATAGGAGATACTATTGAGGTCTTAAAAACTAAAGATTCTCCTTTTTCTAAATAACTCTCCCGATGAGTCTGAGCCAAAATATTATAGTCAGCAGTATTAAACAATTCCACTACTACAAATTCATTGCAGAAGGTGCAATGGCACAACTTAGTGATGAAGACTTATTATTCAAGTATCACGATGATCAAAATAGTATTGACATCATTATCAAGCACATGGCGGGAAATATGAAATCTCGATGGACCAATATATTTGAAGAAGATGGTGAAAAACCTTGGAGAAATCGCGATAGTGAATTTGAAGATACTCTGCTTGATAGAAAAGAATTGCTAGAACTTTGGGAATCTGGATGGTCTGTATTATTTGATACTTTAAACGACTTAAAAGAATCTGACCTTACTCGCATCATCTATATCCGCAATCAAGGACATACTGTATGGGAGTCAATATCTAGACAGCTTTGTCATTACAGTTACCATGTTGGGCAGATTTGCTTCATGGCTAAGTCGATCAAGGGATCTGTTTTTGAAAGTCTGAGCATTCCTAAAAATAAGAGTATTGATTATAATTCAACCCGATTTTCTAAAGAAGCTGAGCGCAAGCACTTTACCGAGGATATCTGATTTGGATCAACGGAAATACTATTGACTTTACGACAAAATAATCATCAAATATTCTTACAAAGTACTTTTTCATTTCGAACGTAGTTGAGAAATCTTTGAAATCGAAGCTCTTCACTACGTATAAGATCATATGATAATCAAACCTTAATATCCACTCGTTATCCGTATGCAAAATCTATTCTATATTTGAGAAAATCCAATACAAACTTTATGGCCAACATCAAAAACATCATATTCGATCTGGGAGGAGTACTTATTGATTGGGATCCTCGCTATCTGTACCGCAAAATATTCGAATCAGAGGAAGAGATAGATTGGTTTTTGGATCATGTATGCACGTTTGATTGGAACGAAAAGCAAGATGGTGGCCGTACTATTGCCCAAGCGAATCAAATTGCGATCGCCAGATACTCTAACTATAAAAACGAAATAGAAGCTTTTTATGGACGATGGACAGAGATGCTTGGCGGTGCAGACAAAGAAGTTGTCTCTATCTTGAAATCATGCATCTCGCAATCTGCGTATCGGGTTGTAGCCCTGACCAATTGGTCTGCAGAAACTTGGCCATGGGCTACTGAGCGATTTGAATTCCTTGGTTGGTTTGAAGATGTGCTTGTATCAGGTAAAGAAAAACTCAAAAAGCCAGATCCAAAAATTTATCAAATGATATTAACTCGTAATAATCTGCAAGCATCTGAATGTATCTTTATCGACGATAATCTGCGTAATGTACAAGCAGCAGAAGCTCAGGGAATCATAGGTATACATTTCAAAAATGCTGAACAACTCAGAGCAGCTCTTGCAGAGCATAATATCATTGTCACATGAAGAGGCTAAAAGCGGTAATCGCAGTTGAATTTATAGGTACACTATGTCTCTGCTTATCCGTATTGTTTGCCAATGTACTCCAACCAACCGAAGCTCCACTGATCATTGGCCTATTCTTAATTGCTCTTGTGTATGCAGGGTATAATGTGAGCGGATCTCAGTTCAATCCTATAGTGAGTGGATCTATCAAAATACTTTCTATCATTAAGATGAATGAACTCATAGGAGTGCTACTAGCCCAAATAATTGCTGCCATACTGGCCTATTACATATGTCTCGTGGACGGATTAGCTATAGATAGCATTACTGATCATCATCCTGACGTTTTCCATATCATGGCCATGGAAATCATCGGTACGTTTATCTTAGTATGGGTAATCCTCGAGGTCGCTACCGTAGAGAAAAATATTAAAAAAGGGGTTTACGGACTTGCCATTGGTATGACTGTAGCAGGTATTTCCTACCTCTTTAGCCCAAGTAGCGGAGCAACTTTCAATCCTGCTGTATTGGTAAGTACCGTTCTTGCAGGCTGGGTAAAGCTATCTGATATTCCGTATCATCTCTTAGGTCAAGTTGTAGGCGGACTAGGGGCGACTTACTTTTTTAAGTATACACAGATATAGTCATTTTATAGAGTGATGAGTTCATAGGACAGAACTCTGACCGATTTTGAGAGTTATATGTACTTTAGCCATATTCAAAACTTCTAACCAATGTATGTATTTCGTAATATAAGTGCCAAAATGGTTCTCAGATTTGCTTGGAAACCAGTACTTTTTTTCCTCGTCTATGGTTCAATAGTGATTTTTTCCTTTCACTTATTAGGCCATCAAGGAATTAATATCGCAATCCCGTTTTTACCGATAAGTACGATTGGAA
>JAHDGW010000187.1 GCA_020631635.1 Saprospiraceae bacterium | reverse complement strand
TGCTTTACCCTGAATGTTTCTTCGTATAAACTCAGTCCCCGAGGTTATATTTCCCCATTGATCAGATCCTCCCATTTGTACTTTACACCCATGCTGCTTATAGAGACATTGAAAATCGTATGCCTGCAATAACTGATAACTAAATTCTGTAAACGATAGACCAGTCTCTAATCTATTTTTTACCGAATCTTTAGAAGTCATGTAGTTTACAGTAAGCGTTTTTCCCACATCTCTCAAAAAATCAAGGATATTCATGTCCTTATAAAAGTCATGATTATTGACCAAAATAGCAGGATGCGTAGGATGGTCAAAATCAAGCATGCTTTTAGCTTGTTCTACCTGTCGTGCAAGATTAGCATCGAGCTCATCATAGCTTTTGAGTTCACGTTCTTTATCCTTGCCAGAGGGATCCCCTATACGTCCTGTAGCTCCTCCCATCAGCATGATAGGTTGGTTACCAGACTTTTGCCACAGATTAAGCAGCATGATCTGCACATAGTTGCCTATGGTCAAAGAAGGAGCGGTAGGATCAAATCCAATATATCCGATAGCCGGTCCATTTTGCAATAATTCCGCTACACCTGGAGTCGTATCGTGCAACATATTTCTCCATGTCAATTCCTCTATAAAGTTCATAGCTTATACTTTCTGCTGTAAAAGTATCAAATAGACATCATATAATAATCAAGACTCATCTGACTTCTTTTGTACCTTTGCAAAAATTGAATCCAAACACTAGGTAATATCCATTATTGAATACAGAAAAGTTCATAGCACAGCGAGTAGAAAATAGTCATGAGGTAGGATTCACTCGCATCATTGTAAAGATTTCTATTGCTGCGTTAGCGCTAAGTATTGCAGTCATGATTATTGCTAGTTCGATTGTTCTAGGCTTTAAAAATCAGGTGACCAATAAAGTTTTTGGATTTTGGGGGCATATTCATATTCTTGATAATCAGATTAGTAGATCTTTTGAGCAAGTACCTTTTGGTATAGACGTACTACGAGCAGATCAAGAATATAGAATACCTGAGTTATGATAGGCAAGTAAAAATGCTCGGTAGCCCTGTAGAAGGTAAGTATGAGCGGGTAGATACGAAAGGCGGTGTGGATTTTATACAATCCTATGCCAATGCTCCTGGAATTATCAATGCTAAAGACTCATGGGAAGCTATTGTGGTGAAAGGGGCCAATAGTGATTATAATTGGAAGCATTTTTCTCAATTTATCGTGGAGGGCACTGCATTGAGCACTGATAGTGACAATGTCGAAAATGGTATATTAATCTCAACAACGACTGCGAGGCGATTACAGCTTAAGTTAGATGATCAGTTTATTATACACTTTATCCATGACGGAGATGCCATTAGAAGAAAATTTGAAATCATAGGAATATACAATACTGGACTTGCAGAATATGATAAGCGTATAGCTATAACAGATATCAGAAAGCTACGCCAGTTTCTTAAGTGGGATGAAAATGAGGTGGGAGGTATTGAGGTTTTTATAGAAAACCTAGACGATCTAGAAATCCTGACGGAATATATCTATCACGAAGAGTTACCAAATAACCTTTACGCCCAGACTATCAGAGAAAAGTCGCCAGAGATTTTCGAATGGCTCGAGCTGACTAGCATCAATGAGTATGTGATATTAGCTTTGATGTTGGCTGTTTGCTTGATTAATATGATTACGGTATTACTCATATTAATATTGGATAGGATCAAAATGATCGGGATACTCAAATCAATAGGTGCAAAGAATTGGATGATTAGAAAGATATTTTTCTACAAAGCTCTACGTATAACCGCGAGGGGATTGCTATACGGTACGTTGATAGGCGTAGGACTATGTTTATTTCAGAAATATACAGGTATAGTCAAACTTGATGAAGCAAATTATTACTTAGCAGTTGCTCCAGTCGAGCTAAATGTGATAAGAATAGTTATGCTCAACGTGGTAGCGGCTATCTTGATTATGATATTCGCTATAATACCAACATGGTTAGTGACTAGAATAAGTCCAAGTAAAGTCCTTCGCTTCGATTAGATCAGCAAGAAGAATTGTTTTCGGTTCAATCTTTGATACCTTTATATTGATGGACTCAAGATGATGATATTCTGATATCTAGCTTGTAGCTTTACATAACCCAAAAATCAGATCTGTATGCTGCAATACTATACAAAAGTAGACGGTAAGCTCGAGTTTCAAGATCAAGTAGAAGATGCTGATTGGATAAATGTTACCGCTCCTTTTGAGATTCATGAGCTAGAGTTACTAGCTAAATATTTTGATTTTCCAATAGATTTTTTGACCGACTCGCTTGATATTGATGAACGATCGCGATATGAAAGAGAAGATCATGCAAATCTGATTTTGGTGAATACTCCTTTTCTTAATGATGAAAATAGAGAAGGGGAGGCTATCTATATTACAGTACCTATAGGTATTATTTTAACGGGTGAAAGCATCATCACATTGAGTGCTAAAGAAAGTCCTATTATTCAAAAGTTTTTAGAGAATAAGGTGAAAAATTTCGATCCTAAAGATCAGAAACTCTTTGTACTTCAACTATTTGAACAAAATGTATTTAGTTTCTTAGAGTGCCTTAAAAAACTTAACGTTAAACGAAACCTTATAGAGCAGGAATTATATAACTCAAGTAGAAATAAAGAGTTACAAGAGTTACTGCGCATCGAAAAGAGTTTAGTTTATTTCGTAAATAGTTTGAGTACGAATGAGCTGGTTAAATTAAAGATGAAACGGACTGACCTCCTAAAAATAAGAGAGCTTGAGAGACATGCCGACCTATTTGAGGATATCATCATTGACAATAGTCAGGCACTCGAGATGTCCAATGTATATACCAATATACTTAGTGGGACTATGGAGGCTTATGCCAGCATAGTTTCCAATAATTTGAATCAGTTTATACAAAGACTGACTATAGTTACTATTATCTTAATGGTACCTACCTTGGTGGCCAGTTTTTATGGAATGAATGTCACTAACATACCTTTCAAGGATAGTCCTTATGCTTTTTATGTGATCGCTTTTTTTTCTGTTGGTTTAGGATTTTTTATGATCTGGTTTTTTCGATCAAAACGTTTTTTCTAAAAGATGATTTGTTTGTCTTTGATTGTAAATCACGGCAAATCAACTAATTATCCACATAACAATAATTTTGTAAAAATCATATATACTTGATTTGTAATATGTTATACATATTATCCACACTTTGTTGATAACTTTCAGTTCAAAATGAGCATTTTTTGAAGTTTATTTGTGTCACCATTAACGGGGAATTTGTCTTTACTAAGATTCTACAATGTCCCATATCCAGTCGGCGAAAGCGCTGATTTAGAACAAAGAACATATCAAGCAAATAATTATATAGAAATTTTGAGTTGTTGTTCTTTGATGTTAATGAAATATTAATAAATTTGATATATCAATTTTTCATATGTATTAAAATTGATAGAACACCTGATACAGAAAAACTAAGAAGAACATGAGCCAAGCGGTCGAACCTATCCTACAGGATAATCCAAATAGATTTGTACTATTTCCAATTCAGCATGATGATATATGGAATTTTTATAAAAAATCAGAAGCAAGTTTCTGGACCGCCGAAGAGATTGATCTTCACCAAGATTTAACAGATTGGGACACCAAGCTTAATGATGATGAAAGATATTTTGTCAAGCATGTATTAGCTTTTTTCGCCGCAAGTGATGGTATCGTAAATGAAAACCTAGCGGAAAACATGGTCAATGATATCCAGTATACAGAAGGTAAATTCTTCTATGGATTTCAGATCATGATGGAAAATATCCATTCAGAGACCTATTCACTCCTTATAGATACTTATATCAAGGATAATAAAGAGAAGGATTACCTCTTCAATGCTATAGAGCATATGCCTTGTGTTAAGAAAAAAGCTGATTGGGCAATGCGATGGATAGAAGATGGATCTTTTGCAGAAAGACTCATTGCTTTTGCAGCTGTAGAAGGCATTTTCTTTTCTGGTTCATTCTGTTCTATTTTCTGGTTAAAGAAAAGAGGTTTGATGCCTGGCCTTACATTCTCTAATGAGTTAATCTCAAGAGACGAAGGCATGCACTGTGATTTTGCATGTTTGTTATATAACAATCATATTCAAAATAAGCTCAGCAAAGATACCGTGACTAGTATTATTACAGATGCTGTTACGATAGAAAAAGAGTTTGTTTCTGATGCTTTACCTGTAAAGCTCATCGGAATGAATTCTGATATGATGTGTCAATATATTGAGTTTGTGGCAGATAGATTACTAGTGGCGCTTGGATGTGCTAAAGTATACAATGTAGAAAATCCTTTCCCATGGATGGAAATGATCTCTCTACAAGGAAAAACTAACTTCTTTGAAAAAAGAGTGGGTGATTACCAAAAAGCAGGAGTTATGGCCGAAAAGGATAAGCAAGTATTCTCACTTGATGAAGACTTTTAGGACTATATAACTAAACGAACCCCATCCCTTACACGGTTTTTTTAAGGTTTCATTTTTTTTGATTTGTACTTCGGTGCAGGAAAACTACATTTCTTCAATTCAAAACTCAAACTCAATGCAAGTAGTAAAGCGTAGTGGTAAAACAGAAGCAGTATCCTTCGACAAGATCACAGCCCGTGTAAAAAAATTATGTTATGGTTTGGATGCTAACTACATCGAACCCATAGATATCGCTAAGAAAGTGATACAAGGATTATATGATGGAGTAAGTACTACAGAATTAGATAATCTAGCTGCTGAAACAGCAGCAACAATGGCGGCGAAGCATCCAGAATATGCACAACTGGCAGCAAGGATAGCTATTTCTAACCTTCATAAAAACACAAACAAGAGTTTCTCTGAAACGATGAGAGTACTCTATGACTATATAGATCCCAAAACAGGAGAGCAAGCGGGTCTCATTGGGGAATCTACTATGAAAGTCGTAGAAGATAACGCAGATAGGTTGAATTCTGCAATCATCTATGACAGAGATTATAACTTCGATTTCTTTGGCTTCAAGACGATGGAGAGATCATACCTTCTACGGGCTGATGGCGAAGTAGTAGAGCGACCTCAGCACATGCTTATGAGAGCTGCAGTAGGTATTCATGGCGAAGATATTGATGGAGCTATAGAGACTTATAATTATATGTCGGAGAAGTGGTTTATCCACGCGACACCCACGCTCTTTAATGCCGGTACACCAAAACCACAATTGTCTTCATGTTTCTTATTGAGTACAACAGAAGATAGTATCAGCGGGATTTTTGAAACATTGACACGATGTGCTAAAATCTCACAGTCAGCTGGTGGTATAGGTCTAAGTGTACACAACGTAAGAGCTAAAGGAAGTTATATCAAAGGTACCGGTGGTACTAGTAATGGTATCGTCCCCATGCTTAAGGTATTTAATGACACAGCCAGATATGTTGATCAAGGTGGTGGAAAAAGAAAAGGAGCATTTGCCGTATATATAGAGCCTTGGCATGCAGATATTCATGACTTCTTAGATCTTAAGAAAAATCATGGTAAGGAAGAGATGAGAGCTAGAGATCTATTCTATGCGATGTGGATTCCAGATCTATTCATGCAGCGGGTGGAAGAAAATGGAGAATGGTCATTATTCTGTCCTAACGAAGCACCTGGTCTACATGACTGCTATGGCGGAGAGTTCGAAGCATTATATCACAAATATGAGCAAGAGGGAAGAGCTCGTAAAACCGTGAAGGCACAAGAATTATGGTTCTCTATTTTAGAATCTCAAATCGAAACAGGGACTCCATATATTTTATACAAAGACGCATGTAACAAAAAGTCAAACCAGAAAAACTTAGGTACCATTAAGTCAAGTAACTTATGTACCGAGATTGTAGAGTATACTTCTAAGGATGAAGTTGCGGTATGTAATCTAGCTTCTATAAGCCTTCCTAAATTTGTGAATCCAGAAACCAAGGAGTTTGATTTTGTAAAACTAGAAGAGGTAACGAGAGTAATCACTCGAAACCTAAATAAGATAATAGATATCAATTACTATCCCATTATCGAAGCACAGAATTCTAACTTTAGACACCGTCCTGTAGGTATAGGAGTACAAGGATTGGCAGATGCATATATGATGATGCGTCATGCTTTTGACAGTCCAGAAGCTTCTGAACTAAATAAGCAGATCTTTGAAACGATCTACTACGCTGCGGTATCTGAGTCCAATGCAGAAGCACAGCGAGATGGTTCGTACGAAACTTTCAAGGGAAGTCCCGCTAGTGAAGGTATCCTACAGTTTGATATGTGGGGGGTAGAGCCTAGTGATCGTTACGATTGGGATAGTCTAAAGGCAGAAATACAAAAGACCGGACTTAGAAACAGTCTATTATTGGCACCAATGCCGACTGCATCGACCTCTCAAATATTAGGAAATAATGAGTGTTTTGAGCCTTATACCTCTAACATTTATACTAGAAGAACCCTATCAGGTGAATATATTATCGTAAATAAACATT
>JAHDGW010000186.1:1314-6536 GCA_020631635.1 Saprospiraceae bacterium | reverse complement strand
ATTTGCTGCATTATCAGAAATGTATGTCAATAAACTGGGTCAGAAATACAGTCCAGCGCAGTTTCATACCCTAAAAACAACTGAAGACTTTGAAGCTATGGCTGCAGAACTATATTCAAATTCTGTATTTACAAATGAAAAAAGAATGAATAAGGTACTTTTTGCTAGTGCAGAGGTGGCGATCGAAAAAATCAACAATGATCCACTTTTTAAATTACAAAGTGCTTGGGATAATATCTATAAGGAGGAAATCTCTAAACCTTATGACGAGATCCAAGATCGTATCAATA
This sequence comes from Saprospiraceae bacterium, assembly GCA_020631635.1. Lineage (GTDB taxonomy): Bacteria > Bacteroidota > Bacteroidia > Chitinophagales > Saprospiraceae > JAHDGW01. Next base: position 6,246 of record JAHDGW010000186.1, on the reverse strand, counting down.
TACTGCAGCGCTATTATATGCAAGCACAGATGGAGACATTTCCTAATAAGAGATTTTACCCTGACGCCAATAGTACCATGAGAGTCACTTATGGTAAAGTAGACGGCTACTCACCTAAGGATGCCGTGACATATAACCCCGTAACATATCTTGATGGAGTTATAGAAAAGTACATACCTGATGATTATGAATTTGACGTAGATAGTAAGCTACTTGAACTTTACGAAAACAAAGATTACGGCCAGTATACGGATACCAATGGCAAAGTGCCAGTCTGCTTTATTGGTACTAATCATACTACTGGTGGTAACTCAGGGAGCCCAGCTATAGATGCACATGGCAATCTGATCGGGCTCAATTTTGATCGGGCCTGGGAAGGAACCATGAGTGACATCAACTATGATGCTTCTATCTGTAGGAATATTATGGTAGATGCAAGATATATCTTATTCATCATCGATAAATTTGCAGGTGCTAGTCACCTCATCGATGAGATGACACTAGTAAGACCTAAAAGTGGAAATACCAAAACAGATAAATCAATGAAGCCTAGTTCTCCTAAGTTTGAAAGATCTGAAATGAAGAAAAAACTTAAGACTAAAAAAGGTCAAATAAAGGAATATAAATAGTCTATACTCCAGGTTTTTAAAAAACCAAAAGGCATCCATTTGATTAAGTGGATGCCTTTTTATTTTCGTTAGAAGAATATGACTATCCTTTCATTTTTTCAAATGCTTCTAAACTACAGTTTAGGAAGGTTTCATACTTTTCTATTCCTGATTCGAATCCTCTTGGCGAGGATATCACTTGCTCATCAGGAGTGATCGGCACATAAAGCGGTTGACTATTTTGAGCAAAATTAATGATCTGGAAGTCAGCCCATTTATTTCCAATATTTCTGATCTTATCACCTCTCTCTTTAGAGACATACATATCATCTAGTTTGGTATCATCATCCACGTATAATGAAATCAATACAAAGTCATCATTGAGCTTACGTCTTATATCGCTATCTACCCAGATAAATTCCTCAGTATTACGACAATTAACACAACCATATCCTGTGAAGTCTAAAAGTATTGGTTTCTGCTCCTCTCGTGCATAAGCTAGACCTTCATAGTAATCCTTAAAACAGTCGATATTATTAGCACATTTTGTGAAGCTAGGGTATTTGGCTTTTACTTCGGGATCCACCTTCTGAGATGGTAAGAAATAATTGTAATGTGCTGGCGGTGCTATACCACTCGTCACTTTAGTGGCAGAATACATTTTGGTCTCGTCATTGATCATGAATCCTGTACATAAATATAATGTAAAGACTAAGCTTGAGATTGCAAAAAACGAACGTAGAGGCCCAAGTTTTGTGACTTTACTATCATGAGGAAATCTGATGTATCCAAATAGATATAAGGTCATAGCCGCAAAGATCAATATGATGATACCCATAAAGAGCTCGTACCTTAAGAAACCCCAGTGACTTGTCATATCCGCTACAGATAAAAACTTAAAGGCTAATGCTAGCTCTAAAAATCCTAATACTACTTTAAGGCTAGTCATCCATCCTCCAGATTTTGGTAAAGAATTGAGCCATGCTGGAAAGGCTGCAAACAAACCAAAAGGAAGGGCTAGTGCCGTAGAAAAGCCTAACATCACCGCAAATGGCCCGAGATAACTACCCTGACTTGCTACTTGTACTAGGGCTGTACCAATAATCGGCCCTGTACATGAAAATGATACAATAGCAAGTGTCGCTGCCATAAAGAATGTACCTAATAGACCTCCTTTATCTGCCATCTGATCACTCTTAGTAGACCAGCTACTCGGTAGTGCTATTTCATAATATCCAAAAAAGGAAATGGCAAAAGCAATAAATATCAAAAAGAAGATTGTATTGGCGATCCAGTTTGTCGATAATCTATTTAATGCTTCTGGCCCAAGTGCCGCTGTGATCAATAGTCCAATGGTCACAAATATGGTAATAATGGATAGACCATATATCAGTCCATTGACCCATCCTTTTCGCTTAGTATCTTTTGAAAAAAAACTTACCGTAATAGGAATCATCGGGAATATACATGGTAGCAATATCGCAAATAAACCACCTAGAAAACCACCGAGGAAGATACCCCATATGCTATTATCCTTAGCTTCTACCTTCTCACAATCTGAGAGTGGATTATCACGAGTAGAGATAAGATCATCTATCTTTTGATCCAATACATTACCTTCTATTTTTATAGAAGTAGCCGCTTTTGCAGCTTCTTTATTAGGAAAAAGATTGAAATCTACGCTTGTAGGGGGTAAACATTTTTCAGCATCACAAGCCATATAAGTTAGATATCCTGTAATAGCTTGATCAGGATTGCTGACTTTAACATCTTGCGAAATGATAAAAGGCTCATCTGCTAGATATTTGATTACGTTTACTTCAAATAGTTTATCGTAGCCTTCTTTACGTTTACCTTGTTCTGTAGATTCTCCAACCGTACTGTAATGAGCAGCCTCATCATACATAATTTCTGTTGCAACGGGACCATCATCTGCAGTTTCTTGAGAGTATACTGTCCAACCTTCGGCAATATCAGCTCTATATGTAATAGTATAGATATCGCCACTCTTGGGGTTGATATCAATATCCCAAGTGACCGGTGTAAATATTTTCGATTCCGTTCTTAGTTCTTCAGAATTTATGCTCGCGCTAGAAAGATCTACTCCCTCTATATTCATCTCATCTATAACTGCTCCTTTACCGGCTGCAGCTATGGTAAAATCATAACTGTCTTTGAGACATCTCTCATCATTGCAGGTCATATAATCTAGGTAGCCCGTAAGGTCTACCGTAGTATCAAGTACTTTTATTTTCTGTGAGATCGTGTAATCTTCATCCCCTAAAAATTTAATCACATTTACCCCTTCAAACATTTTGTCTTTACCCTCTTTCTTATGGCCTGTCTCTACTATATCGGATAGTGTCTTAATCTTATCAGGCTCATCAAAAAAGATAGATGTGGGTATAGGACCACCCTCTTCTGTATAATGAGAATAGGTCGCCCACTCGTCGTCAATTTCACCTGTGAATATTAGTTCATACTCATCATTACCTAGATCTTTAATCTCATGGGTAATCTTGATCGGTTGAAATATCTGAGCGGATAGTACAAATGTAAAACAAACGGCAAGAGCCGAGCATATATATCGCATAGTAGAGCGTTTAAGCTAGTTTGGTATGTCGAAAGTAGATTATTCTACGGGAATTTCAAAAATTACATCTTCAGGAGGTAAACATCGTTTGTCATCACAAGACATATAGGTGAAATAACCTTTCAATACATCTCCATTAATATTTTCGAACTTTTGCACAAATGTGACATCATCCTTAAACTTAGAAACTTCCATTTCGAATAAATCATCGAATGCGGTATATACTTTACCCTCTTCTATCAATTTTCCTTTGGCACTAGCATTGTCTAATGATATAGATGAGGGAATAGGTCCACCGCTTGTGGTATAATGAGAATAGATATTCCAGCCTTTCTTTACATCTGCCTTTACATGTAGTGTATTTCCTTCTGTGATCTCAAATTCAAACTTGATCGGTGACTTTTTAGATTGTGCATTCAAAGTCATACTGCAAGCAAAAAGTATAAATAAACCTACTGAAAAGATTCTCATAATATTCTTATTTCTTGATGTACAAAAATATCCTATTGTATGTGCTAAGTCCACAATTAGTCTTTGATTAATAAAAAATTAACTGAACTACAAAAAGTGGTGCATCAAGATTGCGCCTACTACTCCAAGGTGAATCAGCTCTTGTGTCATAGCATTTTTGATCTGTAAAAAAATATTACTCATAAGTATACTGAGCGGTATCATGATCACCAATAAATATAAGACCGTTATATCTTGAAGTAGAAATAGCCCTGGAATTGATAATAACAATACCCAATATAAAATGTCTATTTTCTTTTGTGCTTGTATTGTTTTCTTACTCGTCTGAGAGCTATAGCTGAAGATTGCAAGTAATAATAATAAGGCAGATACGCTTACGATCACAATATAATCTCTACTCCAACTACTTACAACTTGCGGTATGCTATATCTCGATAAAAAATCCTCTAAGAGTACATTACCAAGGTCTCCTACCCAAAAGTGATAGACAGAATAAAACATAAACGGCACAAACAATCCTATCAGGTAAATTAGCCGTTCTTTAAACTTGAACGATCGCAAAATAAGCATACCCATAAATCCCATGATCCAGAATATAACGTAACTAAATTCTATGATACTAGCTATTCCTATCAGAAACCCAACATTGAATATAGTAGCACTAGCCTTGGGTCTTTTGTAGCAAGAAAGCAACTCTATTAATGCCCAAATCAACAAGTAGTTACCCAATACAAATGGGCTCAACGATAAAAATTTAACTGATACTCCAGTACATAGGATAAAGAATAAACCTGGTAATAAAGTAATATCCTTAGACATCCTATTTTTAATAACCAACCTATTGATCATTACCGCAGAAATGAAATAAAACAAAATCACCACGATATCAGACACTACTTCTTCCCTAAAAATTCCTGTCAAAGAGCTATATAATGAACCCGCATCTTCATTAGGCAATGAATCTCGTGTAAAAGATGCCAAATGAATAATGATCGCATATGGCAAGAGTAGTAAACTATTGATAAAAATATTATTCTTGAAAATAGCGATCAAAACCTAATTCATTTTTAATTGTAGCTCTAAGGTACAAAATAACCCTCCTAGCCATTATAAAAAATAAATCTCCTTTGACCTAGGCTGTACTTTGAGCCAAAAAAGAAAATTCTGAAGCTGCTTTGGGTAGAACATTAGCTCGGATCTAGTGTTGATCTTTTCAAATATGTATCTTGCAATATAGAGCATAGAAATATAGAAACTGCG
>JAHDGW010000186.1:0-1304 GCA_020631635.1 Saprospiraceae bacterium | reverse complement strand
ATGGCATCAAGCCTGAAAGAAATAAAATATCCTATCCAAGAAGAGCTGAAAATCTTTGAGAAGCATTTCAAAGAATCTATGAAGTCGAAAGTCGCTCTACTGGATAAAATCATGTACTATATCGTACAGCGTAAAGGCAAACAGATCAGGCCAATCATGGTTTTTCTGAGTGCCAAAGCATGTGGTGACATTAAAGACTCTAGCTATATAGCCGCCTCACTGATAGAAATATTACATACTGCATCACTTGTACATGATGATGTGGTAGATGACTCCAGTAAGCGTAGAGGCTTCTTTTCTATCAATGCTCTATGGAAAAATAAAATTGCCGTCCTAGTTGGTGATTATTTATTCTCAAAAGGTATGTTACTCAGCTTAGATAATGAGGAGTATGGTCTACTACAGATCGTATCGAAAGCCACTAAGGCACTGGTAGAGGGAGAGCTACTACAAAGTGAAAAAGCTAGGAAGCTAGATATCGAAGAAGACGTATATTTTGAAATAATCAAACAAAAAACAGCATCGCTGATTGCTGCGGGTTGTGAAGCGGGAGCCCACTCCGCCACCGAAGATAAGGCAACGATCGAAATCATGAGGCAGTATGGTGAGCATGTCGGTATGGCTTATCAGATCAAAGATGATTTATTTGATTATGGCGATAGTGATATCGGAAAACCTAAAGGGATAGATATCAAAGAGAAAAAAATGACTTTACCTCTTATCTATGCGCTGAGTCAATCATCATGGCTTGAAAAAAGAAAAATCATCAACTTAATCAAAAATAAAAGTGATCAAAGCAAAGCCGTCAAACAGGTCATCCAATTTGTAAAAGATAAAGGAGGACTAGAATATGCCGAATCGAAAATGCTAGAGTACCGTGACCTTGCTATACGTGATCTACAAGCCATATCTGATAGCCCGTCTAAGTCATCTTTGATAAAGTTGGTAGATTTTGTTGTAGAACGAAAAAAATAAGTTTACTTAATCAGTGATCCTTTCTATTTGAGTACCTATGGCGTTGAGTCGTTTGTCAATATCTTGATACCCTCTATCGATCTGTTGTACATTTTTGATCAAAGAACTGCCTTCCGCAGATAACGCTGCAATCAATAAAGATACTCCTGCTCTTATGTCTGGTGAACTCATAGCAATACCTCTTAATCTATTTTGACGAGCCAAGCCTATGACCGTTGCACGATGTGGATCGCATAATATGATTTGAGCCCCCATATCAATCAGCTTATCTACAAAGAATAATCGACTTTCAAACATCTTTTGATGTATCAGGACACTACCCTTGGCCT
>JAHDGW010000185.1 GCA_020631635.1 Saprospiraceae bacterium | reverse complement strand
GAAAGAAACAAAACCTAAATATAGTCTAGAATTATTTCCAGAAGGAGGTGATCTGGTAGAGGGTATCAATACGAAAGTCGCATTCTATTGCGCCGACGATCACGGATATCCTCAAGATATGGAGGCAACACTTTATGATGCTAAAGACCAAAAGATATTAGAGTTTAAAACTATGAATGATGGTCGGGGATACTTTAATTGGACGCCAACACAAGGAGCGTTTTATGTCAAAGCTGATATCAATGGTAAAGAAATACGGACTGCTCTACCACCTGTTAAAAAGAGCGGTTATTCGCTACATGCAGATATGGCAAAAAAAGGAGGAGTTACGATGTCGGTACATGCTAGTATAGATAATTTTTTAAATGATTTTACCTTATTAGGTCATCTAAGAGGGCAGGTATTTTTAGAGCAAGTATTGACGGGTGGTCAATCACAAAGCCTATGGATTCCAATGGATAATATACCTAGTGGAGTTCTGCATTTTACCTTGTTGGATTCGGATGGCCTGCCGAGAACAGAACGTCTAGTTTTCAATGATTTTGGTTTAGATAGTTCAGATTTCAAGATCAAATTGGAGGATAGCGACATAGGTTTTAGAAAGCTAGTTCAGTTGGAGATTGAGCAAATGACGAAGAAACGAGAAGGTGACTTTAATCTTAGCGTTTACTATGATGGTATCACTTATAATAATCCTCAAAAGCAATCTATTTCATCTTACATGTTGATGGAATCAGAGCTTGAAGGCACGGGCAGAGGATTGTATCAGCTCTTTTCTGATGTGTCAAGTCGAAAATCAAGAATCTTTAGAGATTTGATCATGATGACTCATTATTGGCGAAAATTTGAGTGGGAGGACATTGTAAATAATGCTAAAAAGGCTATTCAGCTTCCAACGCAGGAGAAATTTAATCTTGCAGGTAGAGCCTTGCATAAAAGAAAGAAAAAACCAATTAAAGCAGATGTCCAAATCAGTATTTTGGATAATGACAATTTTGTCAGTGTCAATCAAGTAACAGATGATAGCGGAATGTTTGTTTTCTCAGGATTTGAGCTCATGGATACAACGGAGATTATTTTTGTAGCCTCAAAGTATGATGAAAATGAAAAGAAAAAGCAAAAGGCTGGAGAAGGAAGAAGTGTAGGTAAAAAGAATGTAGACTTGGAGTTTATCAATATCTACGACGATTTACTCAAACCCATCCAAAAAACGAACGCTAGGCTTAGTCAGCTGGCAGGTCAAGAGGCTTTTGAGATGCAAGATCGCGAGGAAATAGCTAGAGAGGCTTTTGCTGATAATTGGAGTATTGATTTAGATGCTTTTACTGTAAAAACTACAAGGGAAACTAAAACCCAAAAGCTAAAGAAAAAAACACGTCAAATCTATAGAGATATGGGAGTACCTCCATTGACTAATTCTCAGCAAGTACTGGTCGATGATTTAGCTATAACGGGCGCAGGATTTACAGACATTTATGATCTGATAAGAGTGCATGTACCGGGTGCATCCATACGAGTAGATCCGAGCACTTATGTGAAACGAGTACAGTTTAGGGGCATAGCCTCCATTACGCAAGAGGTATATGCGGGCATCATGCTCAACGGAAGTTTTATCAGTGATCAATCAGCCCGTACTATCGATCCCAGTAATGTATATCTGATAGATGTTACCCGTGGATTGCAGGGTGGTGCTGCGCTAGGTGAGGCAGCAGCAGGCGGTGTAATTTCCATAATCACGAAAGACTACGTCAACTCCACAGGTGATGTAAGTATACGCGAAAAAAATAATAGCATCATACTAAAACATCCAGGCATCTATCAAGCAAGAAGGATCTACAGCCCAACGATCGAAGATCAAAGAAAAAGCCCTAATGTGCCTGATTTAAGAAAAACATTGATGTGGGAGCCTTTCGTAGATCCATCCATAGATGCTAATTTTCAAATCATGACAGGTGATCTATCTGGAAAGTACATGATCAAGCTAGAAGGAATTCTAGATGATGGTACTCCAGTATTCGAGCAGAAGTCTTTTGAGGTAAAAGATCAGTAATAAATATCTAGGGATATAATCAGAGGGTTGAAAAAAATGAATCATCTATTTATGACAAAGACCATTATATTAGGTATCCTAATTAGTTTTATTGGTTGTAAAACACCGAGTAAGCATTTATATGAGCAAATCTATGGTACATACTATACTAATGAATGTAGTGATTTACAAAAGCATCTAGTCCTTAGTCAAGATCGTACATATGAATACAAAGCTCATTCCTATATGAGTCATATTGAGTCTCATGGTAAATGGAAATATAATGGAACTGATATAATCCTTAATAGTCATGAGGTTTGTGAAATATTTCAATGTGAAGAAAATGAAACTGAAATCAAAAAATGGCCAACGGATTTAGAAATCAAAGTTATTGACCAGAGTGAAAGTACACTTATAGGAGCAAAGGTCAACAACATTACTACAGGGAAGCTGTATGTTACAGAGGTTAATGGAGTATGTGAGCTAAAACTATGTAGGAAAAATGCCACATCGAAATAAGTACAATCGGTTATGAAACTTTTCGGTTTCTGGTCAAGGATTTACGAGTAAATAAATTTACAATTTCGTTATCGGAGAGAAGTAGTATTATCCCACCCAATAAGGAAAGCAAACTTTTCCAAAATGAAAGATTTGAGATTATTCAAAATGGAGTCTATAATGTCAGTGACGGTTGTAAATACCTCAAGAAAAGCTAGAATAATACCGCTCCTAGTTTAGCTAGGCTTGATAAAATCTAAAATCTGACATCTACACATGATTCTACCAAACCTTCTCCACATCTTCATTCTTCACCCACTTGCTCCATTTTCGATTGTAGGTATGTACTTTTTGAGTGGATTCACCGTTGATGTCCTGTAGCGGATAGCCCCGATTAGCCCATTCAAAGATGCTTCCATAGACATTGTAGACATTATTATATCCTTTTTTCACAAGCTTTTGCGCTAGCTTATCTGACCGATAACCCACGGAGCAGTATATGTATATTTTTTGATCTTTAGGGATATGGTTGAGTAATCTAAACTGAGGATTATCATATCCGATCCATTCTGCCCCTTCGATATGGCTTATTTTGTATTCCTCATATTCACGAGCATCGAGTAGGGCGTAGTCAGTAGTATCGCTTTTGATATCATCCACATCGACGGTTCTGATGTTATCAGAGATCAGTTTGCTTACCTTTTTGTGAAACTTAGGATCATCACAATGTGCATCGGTCTGAGCAATGGCAAACCTCATTCCGAATAATGATAATATGGCTAGTAGTAAAACTCTCATGATAGTTTTTTTGGTCCAGTACCTACTTGATCTTCGATGCAAACGCCCGTAGTCAATGGCATCAATCGTTCATCTCTGAATTTTACGACTTCATCTTTGATATGATCGGGGTAGAGTAAATGTATATTGGGTCCAGCATCGAGACTGAAATAAACGGGATGATTCGTCTCGTGACGATATGCTCTAAGTTCATTGATAATGGCAATGGTATTGGGCTCTACGAGCATATACGAGGGGTCGCTACACATCATAAGGGCATGTAGTGTAAGTGCTTCATCTTCCGCTATTTTACCGAAAGATTGGAGATCGCCCTCTTTCAAAGCGATTATCAGATCATGCATACGATCTTGGGCTTGCTGATATCTTGCTGCAGCATATGGGTTGCCTTCCATGAGCGCATGCCCAGCAGTACTACTTACTGATTTTTCACTTGCACTGACAATCAAAATATCATCGTGGAAGCTTTTGAATACATCATGAAGCTCCTCTTGAAATACCGTCGCATGCTCATCAGAAGAATCTGTGATATCAGGATGTACTCCCCAAGAAGCCATATAAGGGTATACGGATCTACATGCACTACCAGATCCCAGTCGAGCTACATGCGATGCTTTGGTATAAAAATCTGAGTCATCGGATAACGTACCAAATAACTGTTGCTCAATATCACATAAGCCTAATGCCAATACCGACATACCAGAGGCTGATGAGGCTATACCAGATGAGTGAGGAAATGTATTTTCACTATCAATCGTGAACTCAAGCTGATCGATGAATGGAAACAGGTCTTTGATCGAAGCAAAGAACTTCTTGATGCGATTAGCGAATGCCTCATTCTCCTCTTTATGAAATCGGAATTTCACTTTAATATCACTATCTGTGCTATCAGATTTAATTTGGTAAGCTATGCTAGTCTTGGAGTGGGCTTTATCTAGTGTAAAACTGATAGAAGCATTTCTGGGTAGCTGTCTTCCATGCTTACCCCAATACTTTACAATGGCAAGATTGGATGGACTCAACCATGATACCTTACCTTGTTTTTGTTGATTTGCTTCTAATCGAAGTGAGTGCCTATCGCTCATCAAATTTTTTCTTGATATACTTTAAATCCTGTCGTTTATCGATTTCGAAAGATAGGTCAAAATCTTGAAGCACGATATCCAAGATCTCGTATTTACCTTTTTCATAGCCTTCTTTCAGATCATAACTATACAGTTTACTGAAGTTATGCCAGGTAAATGCCGAAAACCGACCTTTCAGCTTCCTAATCAATTGATGCATGGATAGGTTCAATTCGCGTTCGATCATTTTCATCATGATCTTACCCTGTAGCTTGGTTAGTTTTTTGAGCGGCTCTTCAAATTCTTCTTTCAACTCAGAGTTGAGTCTTTTGACTTCTTTTTTAAAATCTCGTTTTTTGAGATGTTGCTCGGCATATTCTAATTCCCTAAATATGGTAATAGCCTCCTTGGCATAAGGGTATACTTTCAAGGCATAGCGTCTAAATTTTTGATACTTTCTATACTCCTCATCACTTGCAAACTCTCGCTTGGAGCTTATACTTACATCCATCAAATCTGCCAGTATCAAAGTATCGCCATCAGTGACTAGAGCAGTATAGATCTGGCCACGGAGCTCTACATCAATGGTCTCTGGTTCTTTGTACAAGATCTGATCATTGACATAATCTACTCTTTTGATGCCTTTGGTGATATCGATACGTTCATTAGTAGTATCCACAGGCATGGTGATGGTATCTTGACCGATCAGGCAAAATGGTAGGAATAGTATGTGAAATATTAATCTCATCTGTATACTGCTAAAAACGTAGCGACTAGATCAAAGTTACATCATTATCACTTTTGAGAATTTATTAACGTAGTATCATGGTCATTTCTTTGACATCGTCATATTACCAAGTACTTTTGTATCATGGTGACAAAACTCATAGCACATACCATATCGGTGATTTTTCACCCATTGTTCATGTTGACCTATATGCTTGGGCTCATCTTTTTGATCAATCCGTACCTATTCTCTTTACAAGATGATCGTGCATTTGGTTTGGTTGTGATCTCCGTGGTATTTATGACGATCTTGCTACCCTTGGTGGCTATTGTGGCCCTGCGATTTACTGGATTAGTGCAGAGTATCACCATGGAAGACCGAATGGAGCGCATAGGACCACTGATCATTACGGGTATATTTTATCTATGGCTATTTATGAATATTAAGTCCAATAATACTATACCTACGCCATATGTGACCTTTGTTCTAGGGGCGACGATAGGATTGTTTTTGTGCTTTTTCATCAATAATTTTTCGAAAATCAGCCTTCATGCCTGCGGTATTGCAGGAGTATTGGCTTTCATATTTTATTTAAGGACGAGCTATACTTATGATTTCTTTATGTTGGATATTTTACAGCATAGTTACAAGATTCACATTGATCTGGTTTTGATGTTAGTGATAGGAGCATTCGGGTTGGTAGCTACGTCTAGATTGATATTAAAACAACATCGATTAAGTGATATATACGGTGGTGCTTTGGTAGGTATTATCTCTCAAATCATCGCCATAAGAATACTTGGATGAATTACGATACTTTAAGATCTACGATAGAAAATATTTGGGAAGACAGATCTCAGCTTAAAACTGAAGATGGTAAGTCTACCATACGTGCTGTGGTTGCAGAGCTAGATAAAGGAACCCTACGAGTAGCACAACCTACATCAGATGGTTGGCAAGTCAATGAATGGGTCAAGAAAGCCGTAGTTATGTATTTCCCTATCCAAGAAATGGAAACGATCGAAGTGGGTCCTTTTGAGTTTCATGATAAAATACCGCTTAAGACCGACTATAAAGCGCAAGGCGTACGAGTAGTCCCTCATGCAATAGCAAGGCATGGAGCATTTTTGGAGCCTGGCGTTATTATGATGCCGAGTTATGTCAACATAGGTGCCTATGTAGGCAGCGGTACGATGGTCGATACATGGGCAACGGTAGGTAGCTGTGCTCAGATCGGTAAACACGTCCATCTCTCAGGAGGTGTAGGTATAGGTGGTGTATTGGAGCCACTACAAGCGACTCCGACCATCATAGAAGATAACTGCTTCATCGGTAGTCGATCTATCGTAGTAGAAGGAGTGATTGTCAGAAAAGAAGCCGTGCTAGGTGCTAATGTAGTCCTTACCAAATCCACTAGAATCATCGATGTCACAGGTCCAGAACCCATCAC
>JAHDGW010000184.1 GCA_020631635.1 Saprospiraceae bacterium | reverse complement strand
TCCAAAGGACTTCCTACTAACAATGACATATTGATTCCTAGATACTCCGTATTTAGGTAAGGAGACTTATACAGTTTTATTTTATCTGCTTTATCCGCCTTGAGCTCTCCATTTGCATCAAGCAGTTCATTGATGACCGAGGACTCTACCCCACTTATAAAATCAATCTTACCTTTTAGTAATTCGAGATAGGCAATATTACGATCGGTGATAAAGCTGGTCTTAACTCCATCCAGATCTTTATTTACATTAGGGTCAAAATAGTTATCATTTCTGAGAAGATATAACCCTTGATTTTCGATCCATCGCTTAAATATAAAAGGACCGCTGCCCACAGGATTAGATCTAAATTGATCACCGTAATACTCGACGCATTCTTCGGGTATGACACTGCAATACTCCATGGTCAATATGCCCATAAGTGGTAAGAATGCTTTATGAAGTGAAATAACGAATGTGTTGTCATCCTGAGCTTGAAATGAGCCAGCATCCTCTACAATATTGGAAAAAATCCATGAACCTGGAGAATTAACTTCATCAGATAGTATACGACCTAAACTATAGGCAAAATCATGAGCATTGACGGCTCTATTATTTTCTGTAAAACATACATTCTGATGAAAATAGACATCGTTTCTGAGATTGAACGTGTACGTTTTCCCATCATCGCTGATTGACCATGACTTTGCAATAGATGGAATTACATTTAATGAATCATCTAACTGTACCAGTCCATCATACAGATGATTACATGCCCAGATATTATTTTGACTTTTAGCGAAAGCAGGATCTAGGGACGTGATGGGATTGATCTGATTATAATGGAAGACATTATATTGATCATGATCATGAGACGAATGACAACTATACAAACACATGATTAATGCACTAAAAATCAAAGCTTTATTTCGTCCAAAACACATTTCTGCAATATTCTCTTTTAAAACTTATAACAATTTTAACATTTTATAAAGTACCTCTGACCCAGCACCTTCGTCTCAAGATACGTTATTAGGTCGTTAGATTTCATAACCCACCAATTTATCAAGGCGAAACAATCTATTGATCAAATACACAAACTATGTCTACGACACAAGGGTAAAACTACCATTTGTTGTCACATAGTATAGTAAAGGACCAACTTCTTTTCTATTGATACTAATCGATATTTAAAAACAAAAAAAGCATTATGAGAAACACTTACGTTTCATTCAAGGGAGTACTATGCTCACTTGCCACCTTATTTTGTTGCTTCCAACTAACGGCTAGCAACATCACCGTATGCCACGAAGATTCTGTGGTAGAAAAAATCGAATTTCAAGCCTTGAGTTTTGCACAGTGTAATACTTCCCCTGTAATTACTTGTCCTCAAAACTATTTTGGATGCCCTTCAGAAAGCATCGACCCATCTAATACAGGATTTGCAACAGCAGTTCCGGGCCAAGCCGGATGCTCTCAACCTGATGTGACTTATGTTGATATAGAAATGTCTACGGGCCCATGTACGGGTCAATTATTTAGAAAAAGAAAATGGACTGCGATATACCCAGACGCCAATCCATGGTTAATCGCAGAATGTACACAGATCATCATGTTAGAAGATAATGATGCACCTGCTATTGCAGATTGCCCAGATGATATCACATTATCACCCAATATTGACTGTCAAGCGGTTGCAAATTGGTCTTTACCTACGGCAAGTGATAATTGTGGGGTAGTCTCATTTACCAGTAACTATAATAGTGGCGATACTTTTGACGAAGGGAGTACTACGATTACCTATACTGCTACTGATGTATGTGGCGCCACGACTACTTGTTCATTTACGGTTACAGTAGAGGGACCATGCTGTGTTGCTCCTCCTACGATTTCATGCCCTGCAAATATTAACTTATGCCCTAGCGAATCGATAGATCCTAGTAATACAGGATCTGCTACTGCAAGCACGAGTGCTGCATGCAATACACCAGATATTACATATACAGATAATGTCATCAGTACTGGCCCATGTGCAGGTGCCACTATAATAGAAAGAACGTGGACTGCAACTGATCCTAACTTTTCTAATTTTACAGATGCATGTACTCAAACTATCACCCTTGAGGATACTATAGACCCAGCACTCAGCAATTGCCCTAGTGACATCAATCTATCACCAAATAATAATTGTCAAGGTATTGCGACATGGAATGCTCCATTGGCAACTGATAACTGTGGAATCGCATCTGTCACTAGCAACTTTGATAGTGGTCATGCTTTCGACCTAGGCACTACGACTGTAACTTATACAGCAACTGATAATTGTGGAAATACTGCAACATGTTCTTTTGATGTCATTGTAGCCGGTTCTTGTTGTTTTGAGGCTCCTATCATTACTTGTCCGGGAGACGTATTCTTATGTCCTGGATCATCTATAGATACAGCTGATACAGGAGTAGCTACTGCGGTTGCAGGTTCTGTACATTGTGCTTCTCCTATTGTCACTTTTACAGATCAAGTATTATCTACAGGAAACTGTGATGACATGACTATAAAAAGAGTATGGGTAGCAACTGATCCTAATAATCCAAGTCTGACTGCTGAATGTCATCAGATCATAGCACTTGCCGATACTCAGGCTCCTATCATCAGTAAATGTCCACTCGATATCACAGTCGCTAGTGGTGGTGAATGTACCGGGTCTACCTCTTGGGATGCACCTATGGTTATCGATAACTGTGGAACTCCAAGTTTGACTTCTGATATCTCGAGCAACTATGACTTCCCTATCGGTACTACAACGGTAACATATACAGCAACTGATGATTGTGGAAACTCTACTACCTGTACTTTCACCGTCACCGTAACTGATAATTGTTGCGATCAAGACCCTGTAATCACTTGCCCAGCTAACTATTCAGCTTGTGTAGGTACGTCTACTGATCCAGCTACGACAGGCAGTGCTACCGCGACAAATCCTAATACGTCATGTAATGATCTAGATATCACTTATACAGATCAGGTAATCAGTACTGGTCCTTGCTCAGGAGCAACGGTGATAGAAAGAACATGGACTGCCACCATTACTGGTACTTCATTGACTACTTCATGTACTCAGATTATTAGTTTAGCAGATAACACAGACCCTGTCATTGCTAATTGTCCAGCAAATATGACTATAGAGAGTGGCACTTCTAGCTGTATCGGTAATGCAAACTGGGCAGCACCTACTGCAACTGATAATTGCGGGACTCCTACTCTGACTAGCAATTTTGATAGTTCATATGATTTCCCAATTGGTACTACCACCGTGGTTTATACAGCAACTGATGCCTGTGGCAATACGGCTACTTGCAGTTTTAATGTAGTGGTGACTGATAATTGTTGTGATGATAATCCTACCATTTCATGCCCTGCTGATTATACGGCTTGTCCTGGATCGTCTCTAGATCCTAGCGTAACAGGCGTAGCTACTTCTAGCAACGGAAATGGGAGTTGCCAAACGGCAGATATCACTTATACAGATGAAGTCATCAGTACTGGTCCTTGCGCAGGAGCTACCGTAATCGAAAGAACATGGATAGCCAACATAGCAAGTACTTCATTGAGTGCTTCTTGTATCCAGACCATTACTTTAGTAGATCATACCGATCCTATCTTCACTAGTTGTCCTCCAGATATTACAATTGCCAGTAACAATAGTGACTGCTCGGGAAGTACTACTTGGACATACCCTACTGCTACAGATAACTGTGGTACAGCAACTATCACAACAAATTATTCATCTACATATCATTTCCCAATAGGGACTACTACCGTGCTCTATACTGCAACTGATGATTGTGGAAATACTGCCACATGTAGTTTTGATATCACGGTCACTGACAACTGTTGTAACGATGCCCCTATCATAACTTGTCCTGCAAATTATACAGGATGCGTAGGTGGATCTATAGACCCTAGCACTACAGGTACGGCAACATCTACCAACTCAAATGCTCACTGCTCCGCAGCCGACATTAGTTATACTGATGATGTGACTAGTACAGGTCCATGTACAGGTGCTACAACTATCATACGTACATGGGTAGCGACTATCCCAGGCACATCACTTAGTACAAGCTGTACTCAAACTATTACTTTGGTGGACGATGTAGCTCCAGTAATACAAGGTTGCTCTGCTGATCTAGAAGTAGTAGAAGGTGACCCTGCGATATGGACAGAGCCAACGGCTACAGATAATTGTGACACAGCAGTTGATCTTACAGCTAATCATCCATCGGGTACTATATTCCCTCTTGGAGTAACTAATATCAATTATACTGCAACAGATGATTGTGGCAATACTGCAATATGTACGTTCTCAGTCACGGTCATTCCGTTTACCGGAATAAACTGTCCTGACGATATTATCATGGATTGTAATGATACGAATGGTGCCGTAGTGACATGGCCTACTCCAGTATTAGAAACAGAGTGTAATGCTTGTGCTGATGATCCACATATTGATGGATTTTTATACATGGGTAATTATAATGGCCATAATTACTATTGTAGTACAACGAATGCGACATGGTTAAATGCACAGGCTGTATGCGAACAAAATGGTGGACATCTTGCAGTCATTAATACTGCTGGTGAAAATGCGTTCTTAGCCAATCAATTGACCATACAATCCGCTTATATTGGATTGAGTGACCATATCTCGGAAGGATCATTCGTATGGGCGAATGGTGATGACCTCAACTATACTAACTGGTATCCTGGTCAACCTAACAACTATAACGGTAATCAAGACTTTGTAGAAATGCTCAATAATGGTCAGTGGAACGACCAATATGTAACCGCATCACTGGAGTATATCATGGAAATACCATGTAATTCAGTAGTACAGACCGAGGGTCCGCTCAATGGTACTACATTCCCTGTAGGTACAACTACGGTAACATATCAAGCAAGCGATGCTTGTGGTAATACTGCGATATGTAGCTTCGATGTCACCGTAAACTCTGCCATCAGCTTAGACTGCCCGAATGATGTAACATTAAGCTGCCCTGGAAGTGGCATGATTGTCAATTGGGATACACCGCTAGCAACAAGCTGTTGTAATGAAAACTGTAACGCAGGAGGAAATATTCCTGGATTTATGTACATGGGTAATCATAATGGACATCATTATTATTGCTCTACTAAAGCATCTACATGGCCAATAGCCAATGATATATGTCAGCAAAATGGTGGATATCTTGCCACCATTGGAGACGCTACTGAAAATCAATTCTTAGCTAATATATTGACGCTTCAATCAGCTTATATTGGTCTTCAGGATGCTGATGATGAGGGTACATTCACCTGGTCCAATGGAGAATCACTTACATACACTAACTGGTATCCAGGACAACCAAATGACTATCATGGTCAACAAGATTACGTTGAGATGCTTAATGATGGTCAATGGAATGATCAGTATAATACGAAAGCACTTGAGTTCATCATGGAAATACCAGGATGTGTCAATGTATCTCAAACTGATGGTCCTACTAGTGGAAGTTTCTTCCCGAAAGGGACTACCTCTACAGTAAGCTACATCGCTACTGATGGATGTGGTAATACAGCTGAATGCAGCTTTGATATCACGATCGAGCAACCTGCATGTAATTCTGGTGGTCAAAATACTAACTACACTTGGATAGAAAGTATAGGTTTCAATACCATACATAATCCATCAGGAGATAATGGTGGATATGCTGATTTCACAAATCAATGTGCCACTGTAAGTCCAGGGCAGGTATGCCCTATAAGCCTGAATCCAGGATTTGGATTAGGAGCTACACATGTATATTGGAAAATATGGGTAGACTGGAATATGGATGGCGACTTTACTGATAACGGTGAGTTCATTGCTTACGGATCTGGCGCAAGTGCCATAAATGGGAATCTCCAAATGCCTTATGGCCTCTGGAGTGGAACCACGACCATGAGAATTGCCATGAAAAAAGGCTCTTATCCAACTGGTCCATGTGAGCATTTTGCCGATGGTGAAACAGAGGATTACTGCATCAATGTAGTCGGTGGAGATATCATGGGTGAAGATGATGACCATCTACTGAGCAGAAGAGATGACATCGTAGCACAAGAACTAAGTTCTACGAAAGAAGCCTTGAATATAGAGGTCTATCCTAACCCAGCAGCTCATGAAATCAAAGTCACTATAGATCCTGCTCATCAGGTACAACAAATACGTATACTTGATGGTCAAGGCAAGGTTGCAAAAATGATAAAAGCTTATGAAGTAAATCGAATGATCGATATTGAAAACCTCAGTTCTGGTATCTACTATGTAGAGGTCATTGCCGAGGATGGAAGTCGCGAAATGAAAAAACTTATCAAGCTAAGATAATCGCTCGATAGAGCAATTACAGACACCCTATGTCTTACAGGTCTGATTACTTCGGTGGTCAGACCTTTTTTTATCGTTTTATTTGATTAATTATATTCTACTTATATTTCCAGTATGAAAGGGAGTATAGGTATATTAATCTTGTTAATTTTTACCGTTAGTCATTATTGAATCGCTCAAAAGCTTGAAAACATCAA
>JAHDGW010000183.1 GCA_020631635.1 Saprospiraceae bacterium | reverse complement strand
CGATTTTAAACCACTGAAGAGGTAGACTTACATGAATCTAGCAAAGCGGTCTTTATTTATTCTCCTAGCGTTAGTTTGCAGCTTAGCCATCTCTGATATTCAAGCTCAGCATAACCACGATCACGATCATGCAGGTCATGATCATAGTCATCACGATCATACGGGTCATGACCATAGTGGTCATGATCACGCCAGCCACGAGGGCCATTCAAGCCCCTGTGATACAGATGCGCATCACGATCACGAGTATGACCCTACAGGTACAGCAATACACCATATTAGTGATGGTAATGTCTTCACCATTCTAGATGCCTTTCATATTCCTCTTCCGTGTATTTTGAAACATAATACCGAAGGGTGGAGCATATTCTCTTCTGCAAAATTTGGAGCAGGTCACCACGGTGACGGTCACTATTCATACAATAAGTATGTATTACACCATGGTAATATACATCGTATTGTGGAAGC
This sequence comes from Saprospiraceae bacterium, assembly GCA_020631635.1. GTDB lineage: Bacteria > Bacteroidota > Bacteroidia > Chitinophagales > Saprospiraceae > JAHDGW01. The sequence continues at coordinate 6,172 of JAHDGW010000183.1, read as the reverse complement.
TGATTTTCCTACAGGTAAAGTAGAAGTAGGTGCTTTTGGTCATGCGACAAAGATCGTTGACGGAAAGAAAAAGGACGTTATCAATATGTGCTACAATGGTAAAGTATATACTGCCGAGCCAAGAAGTACTTTAGATGCAGGTCTTCTCGGAGGCGGGATGACCTCTTTTATGGATTTCTCGATCACGAAGCACGTAGCCTCTATGATATTGGTTTGTCTATTATTGTTTTTTATATTTAGAGCAGTTGCTAAGGCATATCAAAAAAGAGAGGGCATGGCTCCCACAGGATTACAATCTTTAATGGAAACCCTTGTAGTTTATATCAGAGATGAGGTTGCTATACCTTTCATTGGAGAGCATAAGTATGAAAAATTTCTTCCATTCTTGCTTTCTATATTCTTCTTTATATTGGCATTGAACCTTTGGGGGCAAGTACCTTTTCTAGGATCTGTCAACGTAACTGGTACCATATCAGTAACGATGGTACTTGCGATCATAGTAGCATTGGTAGTAAACTTTAACGGTAATGCACATTACTGGTCTCATATATTTTGGATGCCTGGAGTTCCCGTTTTCTTAAAGCCAGTGTTGGCATTAGTGGAGATTATGGGATTAGTGATCAAGCCATTGACCTTAATGCTTCGTCTTGCGGGTAATATTACGGCTGGACACATTGCGATATTATCATTTATTGGTTTGATTTTTATATTTGGTGAGAGCGGTAAGTTTGTAGCGGGAGGAGTGATAGGAGCAGTGCTCTCTACATTATTGACATTATTTATGATGGCTATCGAGATTGTCGTGGCTTTCATACAAGCATATGTATTTACTTTATTGACAGCGAGTTATCTCGGTGTTGCAACAGAAGAACATCATCATTAAATTTTTATAAAACAAATTAGCTATGACTGGAACATTAGCTGCTATCGGAGCTGGACTTGCTGTAATTGGAGCAGGTATCGGTATTGGAGTAATTGGAGGAAAAGCAATGGATGCCATTGCTCGTCAGCCAGAAGCATCAGGAGATATTAGAGGTGCGATGATCATTATGGCTGCATTCGTAGAGGGTGCTGCACTGATCGCGATACTACTATCTATCTTTATCACTGGATAATATCCGCTGCGATAGTAAATGAAAAGAGAAGAAGTCACAATGCGGATGGCGGCGGACTTCTTCTATTTATATTTTCAAAAATTTTAGATTATGATGACTTTAATATCTTTTAGCCCATTACAGCCTACACCAGGTCTAGCATTTTGGTCAGTATTAATATTTTGTATTTTCTGGTTTATGATGTACAAGGCTGCATTTAAACCAATCACAGAGGCACTTAAGAAGAGAGATCAAGGCATACAAGATTCACTAGATGCAGCTAAAGCAGCTCGTGAAGAGATGAATAACCTCAAAGCTGAAAATGAGCAAATACTGGAACAAGCTAGAACCGAGCGAACTGCTATGTTAGCAGAGGCTAAAGAGATGAAGGCTAAAATGATCAATGAGGCGAAAGAAAAGGCGCAAGACGAAGCCAAAAGAATACTAGCTAGTGCCACTCAGGAGATTGAGAATAAAAAGCAAGCTGCTATGATAGAGGTAAAGAATGAGGTGGGCACAATGGCTCTAGATATTGCTGAAAAAGTAATTAGAAAAGAGTTGAAAGGTGATGCTGCACAAGTATCATTCGTTGATAAATTAGTGCAGGATATCAAATTAAATTAAAACGCTAAAAGGCGCTTACCATGTCTGTAAAAAGAATAGCATCTAGATACGCAAAGTCGATCATCGATCTCGCTACTGAGAGAGGAGAGCTTGAGACTATACTATCGGATATGAAAGTATTCAATAAAATCGCGGAAAACCGTGATGTAAAGATGCTTCTCAAAAGCCCAATAGTAAGTGTAGACAAGAAAAAGGGGGTATTTAATGCCCTATTTGAAGAAAGATTAAGCAAAACAACTCAGACCTTTTTCGATATTGTCCTTAGAAAAGGGAGAGAATCTTACTTACAAGCTATTGCTGATGAGTTTATCTTACAATATAAAGTGCTAAAAGGTATTTCTGATGTGAAAATTACCACTGCTGCTCCTTTGACAGAGGAGGTGCTTTCTAAGATTAAGCAAAGTCTACTGAGTAGTGAAGTAACCGCACAAAATGTTGAATTAGAAACGGTTGTAGATCCTGATATAATTGGCGGTTTCATACTGGAAGTAGAGGATAAGCTCTATGATGATAGTGTAGCCCATAGATTGGATCAAATGAAAAAGAATTTCTCTGACAATCAATTTGTCAGTAAAATATAAATTTTAAATAATCAATAAACCTCGATACAATGATCGACGTAAAACCTGATGAAATATCCGCAATACTCAAGCAACAACTTGCTGGAGTAAATTCTGAAACTGAACTCGAAGAAATCGGTACTGTACTCCAAGTCGGAGATGGTATTGCTCGTGTATACGGATTGACTAAATGTCAAGCAGGTGAGCTGGTAGAGTTTGAAACTGGGGTACAAGCCATTGTCCTTAACTTAGAAGAGGACAACGTAGGTGTTGTACTGTTAGGTCAAAGCGACGGTATCAAAGAAGGGTCTACAGTACGTAGAACTAATCGTATTGCATCACTTCCAGTAGGTGAGGGTATGTTAGGACGTGTAGTGAACCCTCTTGGACAGCCGATAGATGGTAAAGGTCCTATCGACGGTAAGACATATGAGATGCCAATCGAGCGAAAAGCTCCAGGAGTAATCTATCGTCAGCCAGTTACAGAACCATTGCAGACGGGTATCAAGGCTATTGATTCTATGATTCCTATCGGTAGAGGTCAGCGGGAGTTGATCATTGGTGATAGACAGACAGGTAAGACGGCTATTGCCATCGATACTATCTTGAATCAGAAGGAATTTTATGATAAAGGAGAGCCTGTATTTTGTATTTATGTGGCTTCTGGTCAGAAAGCTTCTACAGTAGCACAAGTGGCTAAGGTATTAGAAGATAACGGAGCAATGCCATACACTGTGATCGTATCAGCATCAGCATCAGATCCTGCACCGCTGCAGTTTTATGCACCATTTGCGGGAGCAGCGATAGGAGAGTTCTTTAGAGATACGGGTCGTCCTGCACTGATTGTTTATGATGATTTATCTAAGCAAGCTGTTGCATATAGGGAAGTTTCTCTTTTATTAAGAAGACCTCCAGGTCGTGAGGCATACCCTGGAGATGTATTTTACCTTCACTCAAGACTACTTGAGAGAGCGGCAAAAGTGATCGATAACGATGATATCGCTAGAGGCATGAATGACTTACCAAAGTCTTTAGTAGATGCGGGTATTGTAAAAGGTGGGGGATCCTTGACAGCACTTCCTATCATTGAAACACAAGCGGCTGACGTATCAGCTTATATCCCAACTAACGTAATTTCGATTACTGATGGGCAGATATTTTTGGAATCAAACTTATTTAATGCGGGTATTAGACCAGCCATTAATGTAGGTATCTCGGTATCGAGAGTAGGTGGATCAGCACAGATCAAATCTATGAAGAAGGTATCTGGTACTTTGAAGTTGGATCAGGCGCAATTTAGAGAGTTAGAAGCCTTTGCAAAATTCGGTTCTGATCTTGATGCGGCAACTCTTTCTGTCCTTGATAAGGGTAAACGTAATGTGGAAATCTTAAAGCAAGCTCAATATTCTCCAGTCGCAGTGGAGAAACAAGTAGCAATTATATATTTAGGTACTAAAGGTCTTTTAAAGAATGTACCTGTAAATAAGGTTAGAGAGTTTGAAAATCTATTCTTAACTAGTCTAGAACAAAGACATCCAGAGGCATTAGCTGATTTCCAAAAAGGAAAATTGACGGATGATGCTATAAAAGCAGTAGAGTCATTAGCGGCAGAATTAGCTAAGCAGTTTTCTAAGTAGAAGGTAAATTAGTTGCCAGTTGTCAGTGTACTATAAGTACTGGCAACTGACAACTTTCAACTAGTAACTATCCAAGATGAGTGGTCAATTAAAAGAAGTACGAGAACGGATAACTTCCGTAAAATCAACACAGCAAATTACCAAGGCTATGAAAATGGTATCCGCTGCAAAATTGAGAAAAGCTCAAGAAGCTATCGTGGAGATGCGTCCTTATGCTGATCGTCTTGATCATATGCTCAAAAATATATTATCTAACCTTGATGGCGATGCTTCCACTTCTTTCGGTACTGTAAGAGAGATCAATAAAGTATGTATAGTTGTGATGACGAGTGATAGAGGCCTTTGTGGCGGATTCAACTCTAATATTATCAAACAACTCAAGACTTTAACAGAAAAGTATGCAGCTCAAAGAGAAGCGGGCAACCTGTCTATCATGTTTTTAGGTAAGAAAGGTTTTGACTTTTGTAAAAGGCCTTATGGAGATTGCAACTTGATTTCCGATCATGTAGAATTATTCTCTGATCTTAGCTTTGAAAATATCTCGACTATCGCGAATAGCTTGATGGATAACTTTATATCTGGTGAATATGATCATGTAGATGTATGCTACACAAAGTTTAGAAATCCTGCGGTACAGTTTGCCAAGGCGGCACAATTTTTACCAGTTGCACCTGTAGTTGTTGACAGTAAAGCGGATAAAGATAACAGTGATACTAAGGCTGATTATATTTTTGAACCTAGTAAGCAAGAATTGCTGGAGCATTTGATACCTACTATTTTACAGACTACATTCCAAAAATTTCTTTTAGATACCAATGCCTCACAGCATGGTGCTCGTATGACAGCTATGGATAAAGCGACCGAAAACGCCGAAGACCTGTTGAAAGATCTCAAGATCAATTATAACAAAGCACGTCAAGAAGCGATCACTAAAGAGCTTTCTGAGATCGTAGGTGGAGCTGCTGCCTTAGCTGGATAATCGTTTAATCGTTTTACCTATGTTTGCCTCGGAGCGAAGTCATACTTTAGGAGATAATCCTATACGTAAGTTAGTTCCCCTGTCAATAGCCGCGGAAAATCAGGGTGTTGAAGTACTAAAACTTAACATAGGTCAACCTGATATACTTACTCCACCAGAGGCATTGGATGTTTTAAATGCTTATAAGCCTACAGTGCTGAAGTATGGACGAGCCAAAGGGAAAGATACTCTGCGTATGAGTATCGCTACTCATTACAATAATCATGTGGCGTCAGCAATAAGTCTTGACGATATCTTTGTGACTACGGGTGCATCAGAGGGAATTTTACTTTCCTTTTTTGCGGCCTTAGATGCTGGTGTAGAAGTGATTATACCTCAGCCCTGTTATGCCAACTATATTGGCTATGCTAAAATGGCTGGAGTATCTATATCTGCATTAGACTGTTCTATTGAGGATGGCTTTGACTTGCCATCCATTGAGGATTTTGAAGCATGTATTACGGCTGATACTAGAGCTATTTTACTTTGTAACCCCAATAATCCAACCGGCCAGTTTTACTCAGAAGATGATCTCAGAGCCATGTCAGCTTTGGTCAAGAAGCACAAGCTTTATCTTATTGTAGATGAAGTATATAGACCTTTTGTATACGATGATAAGTTTTATTCAGCTCTTTCCTTAACTGATATAAAGGATCATGTGATCGTCATCGATAGTATCTCTAAAACCTTCAGTGCATGTGGTGCCCGTATTGGTTGTATCGTAAGTAAGAATAAACCGTTTTTGAATGCAGTACAATCATATGCACAACTGCGACTGTGCCCTCCTGATATTGCTCAAGAAATTGCAATCGCCTGTTATCAAAGCTATGATAAGTATTTCCCATCTGTAAAAGCAGAATATCGAAAGCGGAGAGATTTAGCGTTTGAAAGACTGTCAAAAATTAACGGAATTACTACCTATAAGCCCAGAGCGGCATTTTATAATATCATAGAGCTACCTATATCTGATGCCGATCATTTCTGCAAATGGTTACTGACTGATTTTCGTATGAATGGACAGACTCTGATGTTAGCACCGGCAAATGGTTTCTATGAAGATCGTTCTAAAGGTAAAAACCAAGTCAGGCTTGCTTTTGTATTGAATTGCCATAAATTGAACCAAGCTTTTGATTTGCTACAAACAGCTTTAGCTGAATATGAGGATATTACAGTCTAAAGTCTACTTCTTATCAAACACATAAGGCCCTTTCACCGCTCCCCAAACTTGCTCTCCTTGAT
>JAHDGW010000182.1 GCA_020631635.1 Saprospiraceae bacterium | reverse complement strand
CTGCACCGGCATAGTATATTTCCTTACTACTACCAAAGTCAACCACTATAGGAAGAAGTCCTTCTAAATTATATATCGATTTGTTGGATGGTGTTTGACAAAAGAAATCCGCCGTAACCGTCTCTTTATCAGAAGTCATAATATTAGCAAAGCCACCAGCGCCCGCACTTGCCATGCAAGGTTCGGCGATGAATGAGGTGAAATATGCTGCAATTGCCGCATCATAAGCATTACCACCTACCTCTAATATATTCTTAGCGGTTTCTAACGTTTTTTCATGCCCAGCTGAAATTGAATACTTCATTGATCCAATATATGAAAAATGATATCTCCACGAAATAAACACTCCAAGCCTTTATCAGTAATCAGAGCACTATCAAATATTATTTCGCTCGGATTTATAACTAGCTTTATATCGTCGTAAAGACTAATTTCCTTTTCACGATCCAAAATCTTACCTCTCAGCTTATTGGTTTCATCAAGGATCACATTATTTATTTTATCCTCTAGATTATCGCGTACCCAGCCTTTGATCAACCTATTTACTCCTGAGGCAATTGCTTTGGTTGAGTTAATTCCTAATTGTAGGTTTTCTATATTTAAATAACCTTGTGCTATTCTCAAATTGAACAAAGCCTTGATTTTTAGCTCTAAAACGCCTTGGAGATTAAGATAAAGAAGCCCCTGACCATCTTCATTCGTGAGTTCAGTGTTTTTTAGTATAAAACCTTTTACTAGCTCTTTTCCCCTCAACTTATCATTTAAGATCTTGTTCAATCTTTTAAAGCTTAGAGAAACTGGAAGTATTACTTTTGATGATGGATTCATTCTGAGTATTTTCTAAATATAAAAAACTTACGTTGATTAATATCAAAGACTTGTGGACGGGAGATTTCATCAGGCAAATTAGCACTGGAAGTATTGGTGTTTATGAAGGAGTAAGTGGAAGTTTACTTAAAATAAAATTAAGATCCTCGATTATTTTAGTTAATCCAAAAGATGCGGAATTGATATCCGAAGCAGAAGTGGATAAAATAAGAGCACAAGAGATATACCGTACGGATCGTAAAGTAATCAACTCAACTAAGCGGATTCCTAAACAAATAGACTTACATCTTGAAAAATTAGATCCCGAAGGTAGGATTACTTCCCATGCTCGGATGCTAGATTTTCAATTAAACGCTTGTAAATCATATCTAGAACAAGCACATCAATATGGACATCGTGTCGTCACCGTTATTCATGGTATAGGGATAGGGATTTTAAAAAGAGAGGTTCGATTTATGATAGATGGATTGAGTTATGTTCAATTTAGCAATCCCATCAATGATGATGGAGCAACAGAAGTATGGTTTAAATAAAACAATAATTAAGACTTAATTCATTCACCGTTTATTAACGAAGGAAAATTTGAATTTCTATTCTTATTAAAGTTTACGTGCATTGATCAGTTGGATCATTGTAAAACAGGAACTACATCTACAACAAATAAAAAGGGGCTCAATATTACTATTGAGCCCCTAAGATTTTTCTGTCAATTCAGATTAATAACCTGAGTTTTTATTTCCATTGCTGATAGAACCAGTATTGATTACATTGTTATAAGTAGATCCTTCTGGTCTAGCCATATCAAAATCACCAGCCGAGCATAATCTAAACTCCACTCTTCTATTCATGTAATGTGCACTAGAAGCTCCACCTAGAGGAGAGTCTTCACCACCATACATTAACTTTAACCTTGCTCTATCGATTCCATAATTAGCTACTAAAAAGTCAACTGCAGACTTAGCTCTATTGTAACTAAGAGTAGTATTATAATCATTAGTGTTTCTAGTATCTGTATGACCTTGAACGGTTACACAAATCTCTGGGCACATCTTCATTACGCTTGCTACGTGATGTAATTGACTGTAATATTCAGGCTTAATGCTGTATTTGTCAAGATCAAAGTGAATCATAGGTAAGAACCACTCACCACAACCTGTTTCAACTTTTTTACAACCTGGACAGTTAGCATTCATAATTCTGATTACGTCTGATTCAGAAAGCGTCTCAACAGCAGGGATAGAAGCAACACCATTGTTGTCAACATCATATCCTGGAGGAGAATAAGGCTCTGTATCTTTACAGTCAGCAAGTCCATCACCATCACTATCAAGTACTACACCTCTTGTATCAACTGCACAACCTGCAGGAGTGTCAAGCTCTTGATCTAACATATCAATAATTCCATCACCATCTTCATCAGTAAGATCAAGTTGTGGACGTTGCTTCAATGAAGCTATATCGTTGAAAGAACGATCTAATGGATTTAACCAATACAACGGCTCTGTTACATTATCAAAGTTTCCTAGATTGATTGCTAATCTTAGATTAGTATAGTGCATGATATCTGCATTATTAGTCTGATCAAGATTAGTTCTCCACTTTTGACCATCGAGATAATCATTATCCGTTAGCATTACTTGATGTTCCAAACCTAAATTAATTCTTTTACTAATTTTTCTTGCAACTCCCATAGAGGTAGTAAATACAACATGAATGTTAGTATCGTCACCTAATCTAAATATACCTTTCTTTTTGAATCCATCAGTTTCATAATCACCATCATAGATTTCATTAAGTGCATCTTTTATTTCAGATCTCCCTGATTTAGTATCAAATTTTTCTCTAGTAAATCCTGATCTAGCAATAAGATCTGTATATAGATTACCGTTCTCATCTCTTAAATCTAACTTCGTAGAGTGAGAATCGAGACCTACACCAACAGTGGCATACCAGTTCCACTTGTTACTTGGTGAATGAAATAACAAGTTACCTATGTTTATGACTCCTTGCATAGCAACATAACCATATGTAGTTCTGTGACTAAAAAACCAAGGATTCTCTGGACCATACCCTGCGAATACAGACTGCTCTGGCAATAGATTACTTCCTGAAGATTGAGGATCAAGACCTTTAGCTACTCCGTAGAAAAAATCTCCTCTGAGTGAGAATGCGTAATGTATAGCTTTTCTTAAGTGAAGACCTACGCCGAAACCTCCTGGTAATGTTCTATCGACATCCCCGTCAATAAAAAAGTGTCCTGCATGAACACCTAATTCCCAAGAATGCTTGGGCTTAGCTGAATATCCATATTCACCTTTTCTCCATTTAGAATTTTGATCCGAATCAACGGTCATCTCGTCTGTGATACTTAATTCACTTGTTTCGAGCATCTCCTCTTGTGCGGTAGACAACGAGCATGCCAATACGACACATAATAAAGTGTATAAAAACTTTGTCATAGGGTAACAATTTTTCTTTGCGCTAAGGTATTGATTTTTGATGAGTTCACAAATGTATTTTTACAGCAATCAATAAAATTAGCATGTTTAACTCTTTTTAGACGAGTTAGATGATCAAAGTCACAACATCATCTTAATGATTTTATTGTGAATCATACTTAAATAACTCATATGTAAAGTAGACTACATTTATCGTCAACACCCCTACCTCAGAATCGTTTTTTTAAATATTTCTACTTTCAAAAACCTCACAATAAGCCTAAATCTCACATTATTAACTTTTTTCATATAACAATTAATCATAATGTATTACTTTTACTCCTAGATAACTAGGATACTTGGCTGTCAAAAACCTTAAATAGATACTAATGATTATTGATATTAACTTAAATGATGTAACTGAAGAAAAGGTGAAGATTGAGGCACTTATTGTTATTGAAAAAAAAGTGTTAAATAATAATTTGTCTAGAAGATTCGCTCAATTTGCCCCTACGAAAGCAACTATTGCCATATTGGAAGAATCTGAAGAGACTATCAAAACTATAGATGAATTGTTCAAAAATAATTTAATCCAATCTGTAATTTATATAGGATCAAATAACGATATTCTTCCTACCGATCATATTACAATTTCACAACAGAGTATTTCAACTAGTACTACCCATAAGACTATAGGTTTTCAACGTCATCTATCTTCTGGACTTCATCATCCTATTTTATCTATCGGTTTAGGTGAATTAAAAAAGGATATAATGCAGAGCGAATTAATCTTACGGAACACTAAAGCTACTCAAGTCCAACTTTCGGTTCTTAAGGCAAATGAAACCTATCGAAATAAAACAGATTCTGCACATGGAATTAGTTCTGAAGAATTTTGTCAACTGCTCAAAATATGTGGATTCTCATGTGTTGATAATATCATATGGTTTTCAGATGTAAGTCAAGATCCAAGCATTAACGAGTTAGACATTTTATGCTCTTCAATATGGTACTATCTAGAAGGCTTAAGTTTGAGACAAAATGAAGACCCCAATGACAAAAGCCATATGACCACACTTATGGTACAAGCATCTGACTTAAGTGAAGATCATGAATTTATAAAGAGTAAGGAGACTGGTAGACTTTGGTACAAAAGAAGTAATGCGAATGACAATGACCAATATGTAGCTTGTTCACTTGAGGACTATCAGGCAACCTGCGAAGAAGGTATACCGGAAAGATTAGTATTTAACTAGGCCCTTCTGCAAGATATTCTAATTTTAGAGCTCGCGACCCCTTTAGAAGTATAGTACTGTTGCTAAGTTCCTTCCAACGATCAGATTGTTTTAGTTCTTGTACAGTTTTAAACACGTATTCTTTTGTTCCAAATAATGTAAAATATATTTCACCTACTAGAAATAAGGACTGAAAATTCATAGATTCAATAAGCTCTAATAATGCCCGGTGCTCATAATCTGTTTCTTTGCCCAACTCTAGCATATCTCCAAGTACTATCACTTTGTTATTATAAGATGATCTCTCAAAAGCATCCAGACTGCATCTAACACTTGTGGGATTACTATTGTATGCATCTAGTATGAAAGTATTACTGTCTCGGATTACAATCTCAGATCGATTATTATCAGGAACATAAGTTGCAATAGCCTCTGCAATTCTGTCAGGAGTTACTCCAAAGTATCTTCCTATGGTTATAGCGTTGGCTATGTTTTGAGCATGAACTGTACCCAATAGATTGGTCTGAACCTCATGTCCCAATACACTGATTTTAAGCAATTGTTTATCATTAATAATTTTGATTTCGCTAGGTTTCACTTCTACAAATGATTGATAATTCCCGATCATCCCCATTAAGACAGAATCCTCTATATTTAAAAAAACAATCTTTTTATTGGTGATTAAATAATCATACATCTCGCCTTTTCCCTTCTTTACCCCTTCTATCCCTCCAAAGCCCTCGAGATGAGCTTTACCTATGTTGGTTATTAACCCAAAATCTGGTTGCGCAATTTCACATAAGAGGGCAATTTCGCCTTGATGATTAGCTCCCATTTCTATTACAACAAAGTCATCATCCTGTTTTGCCCGCAATATTGAAAGTGGTACTCCAATGTGATTGTTAAGATTCCCTTGGGTGGTCGTAATAGTAAAAGAACTCTTCAATACTCGGGCGATGAGTTCCTTTGTAGTCGTCTTTCCATTACTACCGGTAAGCGCAATTAATTGTCCTTTAAATCCTAATCTATGATGTCTTGCCAAATCTTGCAAAAACTTTAAAACATCATCGGTGTATAAGTATTTATCGTCAATTGCGTATTCCTCTTCATCTACAATAGCAACTATAGCTCCTGCCTCGATGGCTGCTTTGGCATATTCGTTACCATTAAATCGATCACCCTTTAAGGCAAAAAATACATCACCTTTATCAATCTTTCGAGTATCTGTACTTATGCCAGCACCAGATAATAATAGTTCGTGGATAAACTTGATCTTATTCATAGGTATAAAAAAAGCCCTTAACTAGTTAAGGGCTTTCAAATTTGTATTTAATGTTACTTGTATGGTCTCTTGATCTTACGCCCACTTTCTGGAAATTCGTTACCTCCTGTATCTTCATTCCCAGCAGGACCGCCTACTCTAATCATAGCACATCTGAATCCTAGTGTACGATCAGATTTTGCTTGATCTTTAAATCGTCTTGTACCTGGAGACAACCAATATAGTCTATCAGCCCATGATCCTCCTTTGATTACTCTAACACTATCATTAATAAGAGTATACTCTCCATATCCGTATGAAACCAACTCACTATTCTCTCCATCTTTGTAATCTACTACATTTCCTTTTTTGTAATTCTCTCTATTCGCTACTTCATCATCCTCAACCGCTCTGTATTGTAATCTTCCTAAGCTATCCTTTTCTATTGGTCTTCCCTCTTCATCTAAGATGATTTCTTTAAATTGATTACCTCTGAAAGGATTCAAATCATGATTTTCAGCATCACTCAATGTAATACTCGTGAGAGGTCTATATACATCTTCAGTCCATTCACTGACATTACCAGCCATATTATATAGACCAAAGTCATTTGGCAAAAATTGTCTCACAGGACCAGGTGTAGATGCATGGTCATTGAGGTTTCCACTCATACCCATATAATCACCTCGGCTTCTTTTGAAGTTAGCCAATATTTTTCCTTGATTACCGTTTCTTTTCTGATATCTAGCCGTACGTCCATTCCAAGGATAGATACGTCTATCGGTAATGTTTTCGTCTTTTCTGGTATTTTGATTACCCTGTAATGCAAGTGCTGCGTATTCCCATTCTGCTTCTGTAGGTAATCTGTAATCAGGTAGCAAGATTCCATCCTCAAACTCCACGGGTCTCTCACCTCCAGTCTGTAAGTCTGTTAGATTTTTTCTCACGTCACCTTGATATT
>JAHDGW010000181.1:4764-6737 GCA_020631635.1 Saprospiraceae bacterium | reverse complement strand
GTCATTTACATAACCTGAAAAGGTAATTGCATCAGGTTTTTTAAGTAACCAATGACCCGCATCTGTTTTGGCAACAGCCCTGTAATCTTCTGCTAAAATATTATTTTGATGTAGTACGATCTCAACTTGTTGATGATCTATAGAAAGCGTAAGTGTATGAAAATCACTGGATTCTTTTAGTTCTGTAAAGTCTAGACTGATATCCTTTTCACAGAAATAATAAGAGGCTAACTTATGCGATTGAAACGCATTATCACTTTTCAGTCCTGTAAATTCAAAACTCAAGTTATGTTGAGCAACAGCACTAGACACTAGTAATAGACATACTATAGACGTATAGACTCCTTTCATAAAACACCATTTAAAAAACATTAATACTAAAGCAAACTACTTGTGGGTAAAAAGAGTGAAATCTAAAAATCTCATTGAGGATTAACTAAATTTAACGCATAATCAATTAAGATGCTCAGAAAAGAATACCTTATGACAAACAGTTTACATTTGACCACTAATATATTAAATATTCATTTAATTCACAATATATAAACAACTCATTATCAGTATATGACACAAAAGATATTGATCCATAGTCTTGGTTACTATATGCCTGTCAAAATATATGCGCAATATTTCAATCATGATACCGTAGTCATAGAGGCACAGGAAAATTATCAGAAGCGGAGTTTTAGAAATAAATCTGCTATACTTAGTCCTACTGGTCAGCAGTTATTATCTATACCCTTGAGTAAAGGAAAACATAATAATGCTCCCGTAAAATCTATAGATATTGCTAACGAAACCGATTGGAGAAGGCAACATCAAAAGGCAATCATGAATAACTACAAAGCCTCTCCCTTCCTGAGCTACTACCCCGAGCTTACCAGCATATTGGATGATAAGTATCAAAAATTATTTGACCTAAATCTAAAAATTCATAATCTGATTTTGCGCATACTTGATTTAAGTAGTCGGGTATATACATTATCATCTACCTATCATCCAAATAACCGCTATAATCTTGGTATAAAAGACTCCGCATACACAGGGAATACCCCTTACCCTCAAGTATTTGATTCAAAATTAGGTTTCACAGATGGACTGTCTATACTCGACCTAATTTTTCATTTAGGACCAGAATCTTCTTTATATTTAAAGAGATTAGCCTTGACTTCTGATAAAAACTAACGTCATAAACACGTATTACTCAAAATATAGATGAGCGTAAAAAAGCAAACCAATATAAAGCATGCGGTATCTGACTTAAATCAACAGATGCTAAAACTCATAGAATCTGTAGAACATATAGAGCTTGCAGAAATCCTAACAGAATTAAACCAACGGATCCAAGATCCCTTTTTATTTGTAATAGTCGGGGAGGTAAAGGCAGGAAAAAGTAGTTTTATAAATGCCCTACTCAACACCAATCAAGATATCTGTAAAGTTGCACCATCTCCGATGACGGATACAATTCAGCAGATTGTTTATGGTGATGTCTATCGAGAAGAAATAACGAATCAATATCTAAAAACGATCTACTACCCCGAAGAAGTACTAAAGACAATATCCGTAGTAGATACACCAGGCACCAATACTATTGTAGATCATCATCAAGAAATCACTGAGCAATTTATCCCTCAAGCTGACTTGATTGTATTTGTATTTGAGTCAAAAAATCCCTATCGAGAGTCGGCATGGCAGTTTTTTGACTACATCAGTGATGAGTGGCGTAAAAAAATAGTATTCGTACTTCAGCAAAAAGACTTGATGGAGGCCGAAGATTTAAAAATCAATATTGACGGTGTTAGACAGCATGCGATCAGTAAAGGTATAGAAGAACCCAAAGTATTTGCCGTATCCGCTAAAATGGAAAAAGAAGGAAAGATCGAGGAAAGTGGCTTTAGAGAACTCCATGCTTATTTAAATAACAATATCACAGGTGGACAGAGTCCTTTCTTAAAGTTGAGTTCTATCAC
>JAHDGW010000181.1:0-4754 GCA_020631635.1 Saprospiraceae bacterium | reverse complement strand
AGTTTACAACAAAGAAAGCTACAGTGGCAATTAGATACCAACTTCAGGCATGAAATCGATGAATCTCTAAAGCACAATAGATCTAAAACAACAAAACAAATCAATTTTTTAGTAGAAAATTTAATTGCAGCATACGATCGAATCACTAAAAAAAGATATCAGGAACTAGATAAAGGCTTATCATTCGTCAATCTTTTGAAGAAATCATTTAGCTCTTGGATGGGTGGCGACCAAAACCCAAAAGAGTGGCTCGAAAAACAAATAGAAAGCTTTGAATACGAACTCAATCATGCGCTCAAAGAAAAACTCCATGATGGTGTAATGGATATTGCTGAGAATATACAGGATATGGCAGTCGTAGTAGATGCAAAGCTCAAATCCACTAAAACTATATTGGATAATACAGATGAAATATTTCACAATATAGCAGAGCGTAGAGCATCTGTATTATCAGAGCTCTTGAAAACGTTTCAAGATTTCTTAAAAGATCCTCAAAATTTTTACGATCAAGAAATGGGGAAATCAAGTAAAAACCTTGCCCCTAACCTTGCTGCAGGGAGTGGTATAGCAGTCATAGGTGTCATCCTGGCTTCACTGACCAATGGAGCAGTATTCGATATCACAGGTGGGATATTGACGGCCTTCGGATTAATTTTCGCTGGTGCAAGTATCGGATACAAACGCAGAAAGATCCTAAATACATTTAACGAAGAAATCGATAAAGGACGTACTCGGATCCAGTATGAAGTAAGCCAAAAGCTTAATGATTATTCCGATAGAATACAATTCAAAATTCTAAATAACTTCACCAAACTTGATCAACATTTAGAAAGAGAAGCGAAGGAGATCACTAGACTAGAGGCCCATCAAGTTGATATCCAAAATACCGGAAAAACGCTCAATTTAGATATTCAGCATGAGCTAACTAAATTGATGAATTAATAATTCATGTCATATACATTCGATTTTTGTGTATTTTGATGACGCAATCGAATAACTAATAACATGGAGTTTAATTTATCAAATTTAGACTTAGGTATCATCATAGGATATCTAATTTTTGTTGTGCTTCTCGGATTTTATTTTGGGAAAAAACATAAAGATGCTGAAGATTATTTCTTAGCTGGACGTAGCTTGACATGGCCATTGATAGGATTCTCTCTGTTTGCCTCAAATATGTCTAGTAATAGTCTTGTGGGACTTGCTGGAGCAGGGTTTAAAGACGGTTACTCCGTATATACTTATGAATGGATGGCGGTCGTAATATTGATCATTTTTGCCGTTTTTTTCTTACCCTTTTATCTCAAAAATAAAGTTTTTACGGTACCAGAATATTTAGAAGGTAGGTTTAGTTTCCCCGTACGTGCTTACGCATCAGGTATTGCCATTATACTCAATGTATTGGTAGATATATCGGCGACTTTATACGCTGGAGGGGTAGTTATAAATCTTATTTTTCCCGAGCTATCTCTAGCCATGATCATTGTTGGCCTCGCCATCATTGCCGGTATATATACTATCTCAGGCGGATTATCGGCTGTGGTATATACCGATGCCGTGCAAGCTGTTATTCTCATATTAGGATCATGTATGATCACCTATTTTGCGCTTGATGCGGCTGGTGGATTTCAAGCAGTTCGCGACACTATTGCCAATCCTCCTCACTTCAATATTATCAAACCCATTGACGATCCTGCCCTGCCATACCCAGGGATATTTACTGGGGTATTGATTATTGGGTTTTATTTTTGGGGTACTAATCAATACATTACCCAAAGAGCTCTAGCTGCAAAAAATGTGATTCAAGGACAGTGGGGAGCCATGTTTGCAGGTTTTTTGAAGCTATCTATACTTTTTATTATGGTTTTCCCAGGGGCTTTTGCAAGAGTACTCTACCCTATACAAACCGTTGTAGAAGATGGTAAAGAAAAAATTATGGCTTTGAGCGGTAATGGTGAATTGATGAACATCGATCAGATATATCCCTCTCTACTTTTCGACTTCTTACCTACAGGATTATTAGGTATCGTATTAGCTGGTCTTATAGCTGCCATGATGTCTAGTCTTGACTCGGGTATGAACTCTGTATCTACTCTTTTCACTATGGATTTTTATAGGAAAATAAACCCTAATGCTGATAATAAAAAACTCATGACTGTCGGTAGATGGGTCACATTGGTCATCATGATAATCGCCATAATAGTCGCACCACAGATAGGTAAATTTGACGGACTGTGGGGGTACCTACAAGAGACTCTCGCTTGGTTTAGCCCTCCAGTCGTAGCATTATTTGTACTAGGTATATTTTCTAAGAAAGTCAATGAAAAAGGTGCCATGGCGGGTATCATCGTCGGAATACCTATAACGATTTTACTCATCATCAACTCCATAGGGAATCTAGAATGGCCATTACCTAATTTTCTATATATGGCGGGTATACACTTAGCGATATGCGCTCTTGCAATATATGTCGTAAGTGTGATGACAGGAGGTGCAAGTGCTAGCCAGATCGAGAGTAAAATATGGACCGTCGCTTCCTATAAAGAGCAAACTGTAGAACTTAGAAAATTACCGTGGTATCAAAACTATAGAATACAAGGTATCATTCTTCTTATCGTGGTAACGATTATCTTGATTTCATTTGCATAATACGAAATTTATGAATCGTGCTATTGAGATGCTACATGAGGCTACTACGCCTGGCGGTATCCTTGCCAGTCCAAATCTACAGGACAATTACCAAAGAGTCTGGGCCAGAGATGGTATCATGTCTGGTATTGCGGGTATTCTTATCGGAGATGTGAAGATCGTAGAAGGTCTCAAAAATACCTGCCTTACACTTGCCAAAAATCAACACCCTAAAGGAACGATACCGAGCAATGTACCTCTAGATGGCAGTCCGCCGAGCTATGGTAGCTTAGTGGGGCGAGTGGATGCAACTAGTTGGTTTATCATAGGGTCATGTCTTTATTATTTAAATCAAAAAGATGATCACTTCTGGGAGTATGTAGAGCCTAGCGTAATGACCGCATTACACATTCTCGATACATGGGAATACAATGATAGACATTTGATCTATACCCCCTTGAGTGGCAACTGGGCTGATGAGTACCCACTGCATGGTTATCTGCTCTACGATAATCTTTTACGGCTTTGGGCTGTACGATTGCTTGCAAAGGTACTTGGTCAAAATAATCTTGAGAGGAAAGAAGAAAGTATACTCCAAGCTATTCGATATAATTTCATCTTCGACAATACTAATCATACTCGATATCACAGCTCCTTATACCGTAGATCATTTGATAGTTCGTGGAAAATTCCCTTAGCAGGTTTTAACCCTGGGAGATACTATAAAATTTTTGACGCATGCGCTGTTGGTATGGCGTTATTGCTTGACGTATTTGAAGATGATGAACTGGTAAATAACATCCATAATTATCTTACAAAGATGCCGTTCAATGAGAACTCTAATCTTATAATTCCTGCGTTTTGGCCTGTGATTAATAAAAAAGCCAAATTATGGGCTGAACTGGCCGAAAATTACTCGTTCGACTTTAAGAATAAACCCTATCATTTTCATAACGGTGGTATATGGCCGATCATGACAGGGTGGTTAAACCTGGGATTGAAATCCCAACAACAAACAGAAATAGTATTAAATATCAATAGCAGCCTATTGTCACTTATAGAGAAAGATCAATATCGCTTTTCCGAATATTTTGACAGCAAAAATTTAGAGCCCTACGGCAAAAGACCTTTGAGTTACTCCGCTACAGGGTTTATTTTTAGTCATATCGCCTCTACCACTCAAGACCTTCATAAATTATATACATCATGATAGGTGATCATATCAAAACAACAGATGAAATCAATGCTTTTGCAGCGAAGGCAGTGAAATATTTTCTTCACAGAAAGGTCAAAACTGATATATTTTTTCTCTCAATTGCAGGAGAATCGGGATCAGGCAAATCTACCCTTGCCGCCGCAATTAAAAATGTTCTGAGAGACATCTACGATATTCCGAGTATTATCATTCAAATGGATGATTATTTCAAACTCCCACCAGCAGATAACCATAATAAAAGACTTTCTGATCTCACTCACGTCGGTCCTCACGAAGTCAAACTTGACCTCATTGACCATCACATAGAAGCCATCAGGCGTGGTGCAAAAAGCATCACAAAACCCTTGGTAGATTTTCATCAAAATACGATAGAATCAGAGGTCATCAATTGTGAACATGCTGAAGTCTTTATCATAGAAGGCACTTATGTATCGCAACTACATAACTTAGATTATAGAATCTATATAGATCGAAACTATAAGCTCACTCTCGAAGATAGAAAAGCCAGAGCACGGGAAGAAATTACTCCCTTTATACAATCTGTACTCCAGATCGAACATCAAATTATTTTGCAGGACAAAGAATTAGCAGACCTAGTTGTAAACTCAAATTACTCGTTTTCTGGGAAAGAGATTATCGATTCCTGAGCCTATATTTTCTTTTACAGATACTTACTAGCCTCTCTAACCGTCAAGTTAGAAAGACCATCTCGATTACCGAGAAAGTCTCGTACAAGTTGAGGTTTAGCTTTAGACAACTCTCTCAAAGCCCACCCTGAAGCCTTATTGATGAAAAATTCTTTATTACCAATAGTCGTATCAATCAAGGCGAAAAGTAATTCATGATCTGTATCAAGCCTCTATTTTAATTGATGGATGATGACGGATCTATATAACCACATATGATCTAA
>JAHDGW010000180.1 GCA_020631635.1 Saprospiraceae bacterium | reverse complement strand
TGAATTTAATGTATATCGTGCCTTGAGGTCTATCAACCCTAGTCCATATTTGTTCTATTTCGATTATGGATCATATAAAATCTTTGGTAGTTCACCGGAGGCCCAATTGAAAGTAGAAGCAGGTGTTGCAGAGATTCATCCTATCGCAGGTACATTTAAGCGTACGGGAGATTATCAGCAAGATAAAGCGCTTGCTGAGCAACTCTCAGAAGATCCTAAAGAAAACGCAGAGCATGTCATGCTTGTTGATCTGGCCAGAAATGATCTGAGTAAGCATACTACCGATGTCGAAGTCATCAATTATAAAGATGTTCAGTTTTTTAGCCATGTCATACATCTTGTGTCCAAAGTAACAGGTACACTTAAACCAGGTCAGACAGCGTTTCAAGTATTTGCCGATACCTTCCCTGCCGGTACTTTATCTGGAGCTCCAAAATATAAAGCCCTTCAGCTTATTGATCAGTATGAGGCGCATCAGCGCAGTTTTTACGGCGGAGGAATAGGCATGATACACTTCAATGGTAATCTTAATCATGCAATCATCATTCGCTCGTTTTTGAGTAAGGGAAACCAATTGCACTATCAGGCAGGTGCAGGACTAGTCATAGACTCTGTAGATGAAAATGAGCTACAGGAGGTATATAATAAACTTGCAGCATTAGAAAAAGCCATCAACATGGCTCAAAATATATGAGGATGAAGAAAATTGTGATCATTGATAATTATGACTCGTTTACCTACAATCTAGTACATCTCATTGAAGAAATTGTATTACATGAAGTAGACGTCAAACGAAATGATGACCAAGATGTACTTGCACTAGAAGAGTATGACTATATCATACTTTCTCCAGGACCAGGGATTCCAGAAGAAGCAGGAAAACTGAAAGAAATCATAGCTAAGTATGGCCCATCGAAAAAGATATTTGGAGTATGCCTGGGGCTACAGGCTATAGCTGAAGTATATGGAGCCTCTCTAAAAAACCTAGATCGAGTATTTCACGGTATCCAGTCTGAAATGAAAGTCACTGACAAGGAGAATATCATTTTCCGTAATGTGCCTCATCAGTTTCAAGCAGGGCGATATCACTCATGGGTCATAGATAAAGAAAGCGACACCTCTGAGCTAAAAGTTACAGCCACCGGAGAATATGATGAAATCATGGCGATACAGCATAAAAGCTATAAGGTGCAGGCAGTGCAATTCCATCCAGAATCTATCATGACTCCAGATGGAAAAACGATGTTAAGTAATTTTCTATCCCAAAGTTAATGAGATGAAACAGATACTAAATCAACTATTCGAACATAAGAGGCTCAGTGCCAAACAAGCCAAAGAGGTATTAGTCAATATTTCTAAAGAGGTATATAATCCTGCTCAAATTGCTGCATTTATCAGTGTTTACTTAATGAGAAGTATCTCTGTGGAAGAGCTATCTGGCTTCAGGTCCGCTTTATTAGACCTTTGCATACCGATAGA
Organism: Saprospiraceae bacterium; assembly: GCA_020631635.1. Taxonomy (GTDB): domain Bacteria; phylum Bacteroidota; class Bacteroidia; order Chitinophagales; family Saprospiraceae; genus JAHDGW01. The sequence goes on along the minus strand of JAHDGW010000180.1, from coordinate 5,329 downwards.
TCTTGACGAACGCAAGACCATAGATGTCTGTGGTACAGGAGGTGATGGGAAAAATACTTTCAATATCAGCACCACTACTGCTTTTGTAGTGGCGGGAGCGGGCTATCAAGTAGCTAAACACGGCAACTACGGCGTCTCCTCTATCTGTGGATCATCTAATGTGCTCGAATCCCTCGGAGTACGTTTCAGCAATGATGAAGGGAAGCTTAAAAAACAATTGGATGAAGCAGGCATATGCTTTTTTCATGCTCCGCTCTTCCATCCTGCTTTGAAATCTGTAGGCCCTATACGCAAACAACTTGGAGTAAAGACATTTTTCAATTTGCTCGGCCCTTTAGTCAATCCCGCAAGACCGACACATCAGCTTGTAGGGGTATTTAATCTAAAGGTTGCTCGACTTTATCAGTATCTACACGAAGCGACATCAAGCAATTATACAATCATACATGCTATAGACGGATATGACGAAATCTCCCTAACCGGAGACGCCAAGCTAATCACACAGAAAGAAGAGTTATTAATAAAACCTGACTATTTCGGTTTTAAAAAGCATGAGCAGTCAGCCATCTTTGGTGGAGATACGATCGAAGAAGCAGGAAAGATATTTATAAATATCTTGGACAACAAAGGAAGGCAAGCACAGACGAATGCCGTGGTAGCCAACGCCTCGATGGCTATCAAAACTTTTAAACCCAACCAATCCATAGCTGATTGTGTAGGAGAAGCACAAGAAAGCATACAATCAGGACGTGCCAAACAAGCATTTACATCATTGGTATCACTCTCCGCTTAATCCATATCGAATGAATATATTAGATAAGATAGTCGCTAAAAAGCTAGAGGAAGTGAGCCTTCGCAAGTCACTTACCCCTATAAAAAAGCTAGAGCAAAGTGTTCATTTCTCAGCACCTACCGTATCAATAGAGTCTTACCTTCGCCGGATAGATAAGAGCGGTATTATAGCCGAATTTAAAAGAAAATCTCCATCCAAACCTACCATCAACTTATATGCAGATGTCGAAAATGTAAGTATTGGTTATATGCAAAGCGGGGCATCCGCTCTGTCAATACTCACTGATGAAAGTTTTTTTGGTGGTAAAGACCAGGACCTCAGGATTGCCAGAAAATTTAATTATTGCCCTATCCTACGCAAAGACTTTATCATCGATGAGTATCAGATCATAGAAGCAAAGTCTATCGGTGCAGATGCTATTCTTCTGATTGCCAGTATATTGACTCAACATCAGATTCAAAATCTATATCAGGTAGCAAAATCACTCAAGCTTGAGGTATTACTAGAGCTACATCACGAAAAAGAATTGGCCAAATCTGGAACTCATTTTGACATTTTAGGTATAAATAATCGAAATCTAGACACTTTTGAGACCGACTATAGACACTCCTTAAATATGATGGATCAATTGCCGAAAGAAGTATGTAAAATATCGGAATCGGGATTACACCATATAGAACATCTAATGGAACTGAGACAGGCAGGATATCAGGGTTTTCTTATTGGTGAAAGATTTATGAAAAGTGCTGACCCGGTGCAGAGTTGCAAGCAATTCATTGATCAATATCGAAAATTATTGACTAAAGAACTAAGCATAGCATAGTATGAAACTCAAGGTATGTGGCATATCAGATTTAAAAAACCTTAAGGCAATAGACGCATTGGGTGTAGACTATATAGGGTATAACTTTTATGGTCCTTCTAAGAGATATGTAGGTGATGATGCTTCTGTTGCAATACAAAAAACCAAAGCTGAACGATTTGGAGTATTTGTCAAAGAAGACTACCATACTATCGTAGAAAAAGCAGATACATTCGGATTGACGCATATACAATTTCATGGAGATGAGTCACCAAGTTTTTGTAGACAATTTGCCAGTGAATTTCATTTGGTCAAAGTATTTCGGATTGACGAAGAGTTTGATTTTGAAACTCTCAAGCCTTTCGAATTTTGTGATTACTTTTTATTTGACACCAAGGTGTCCGATTTTGGTGGTTCTGGACAAAAATTTGACTGGAACATCCTCAATCAATACGTTGAAAATATTCCTTTTTTCTTAAGCGGCGGTATCGAACAAGGTGATGCCGAGCGGATATTATCGATATCTCACCCTATGCTATACGGACTAGATATCAATAGTAAATTTGAATCTTCACCTGGCATAAAACAAGTGGAGCAAGTGGCCTCTTTTTTAAATAAAATATCAAAACCCGACATATGAACTATCATGTAGATGAGCGCGGATTTTATGGAGAATTTGGTGGAGCTTTCATACCAGAAATGCTACATGGAAATATTGAAAAACTGAGGAACCAGTATCTCCTACACATGGAAGATCCTAGTTTTAAAGATGAGTTTGATGCTCTGATGAAAGACTACGTAGGACGACCCTCGCCGCTATACTTTGCTCCCAGGCTGAGTGATAAATACGGTGCCAAAATATATCTTAAACGTGAAGACCTCAATCATACTGGGGCTCACAAAATCAATAATACGATTGGTCAAATACTACTGGCTAAAAGATTAGGTAAAACCAGGATTATCGCCGAAACGGGCGCTGGCCAACACGGTGTAGCGACCGCCACCGTATGTGCATTGATGGGGTTACGGTGCATCGTATACATGGGAAGCGTAGACATACAAAGACAAGCACCTAATGTAGCTCGTATGCGTATGTTGGGTGCTGAAGTACGGCCTGCTGAGAGCGGTAGCAAAACCTTGAAAGATGCCACTAATGAAGCTATACGTGACTGGATCAATAATCCCGTAGAGACGCATTACATCATAGGATCAGTAGTAGGACCACACCCTTACCCTGATATGGTTGCGCGATTTCAATCGGTGATCTCGGAGGAGATGAAGTGGCAACTACAACATCAAGAAGGCCGAGACTATCCTGACTATATCATGGCATGTGTCGGAGGTGGAAGTAATGCGGCGGGTGCCATATATCACTACCTTGATGATGATCGTGTTCAGATTGTACTGACCGAAGCCGCAGGAAAAGGAATAGACACTGGAGAATCAGCAGCTACCAGCGTATTAGGGAGCAAAGGAATCATACATGGTAGCAAAACCCTACTTATGCAAACCGACGATGGACAAATCATAGAACCATACTCTATATCAGCTGGTCTGGATTACCCAGGCATAGGCCCTATGCATGCACATCTTATCCATACTAAAAGAGCTATCGTGCAGTATGCCACGGACGATGAAGCTATCAAAGCAGCATTTGAATTATCAAGGATAGAAGGTATCATCCCAGCACTAGAAACAGCCCATTCGTTTGCTAGCCTTGAAAAAATGAAATTTAACAAAGAAGACGTCGTCGTGATTAACCTATCTGGGCGAGGGGATAAAGATCTTGCTACCTATATCGAGTACCTCAATGATTTTAGCCAATCATAATTTATTTTACCAACAACATCTCTGATCAATCGATCTTCACATGAATAGAATACAGTCCCTCTTTCAACGAAAAAATAAGGAAGTACTCAATATTTACTTTACGGCCGGACATCCTACGAAGGAAAGTATACAAGATATTGTTTTGCAATTGGACTCCTCTGGAGCAGATCTTATCGAGCTAGGTATGCCCTACTCTGACCCTCTAGCGGATGGCCCCACTATACAAGAAAGCAGTCAAAAAGCATTGGCAAATGGGGTTACGCTCTCTTACATATTTGAACAAGTTGCACTCATCAGAGAGCATTCTGAGATACCGATCATTATGATGGGATACTATAATCAAATGCTTCAGTTCGGTGAACAAAAATTCCTTGAAGCAGCACAAAAAGCTGGTGTCGATGGATTGATCATTCCAGATATGCCGATGTATATGTACGAGGAGCACTACCAACATATGTTTCAGCAAAATAATATCACGATCTCATTCTTAGTGACTCCCGAGACCTCTAAGGAGCGAATTTTACAGGCCGATAGATTGAGTTCAGCATTTTTATACATTGTCTCTCAATCAAGTATTACCGGTACTGCATCTAAAGCAACGGAAGCTCAAAAATCATACTTAAATACATTGAAAGAATTAGATCTTAAAAGCCCAAGCCTCATTGGGTTTGGCATCAAGGATTATGACAGTTTTCATCACGCATGCCAGTATGCCAATGGTGCAATCATAGGATCAGCATTTATCAAAAAGTTGGAATCATCTGACTTACCTATCAAGGAAACGGTAGATCAATTTGTCAAAAAAATTAGAATTCCAGTCTCATGATTATACAGTTAGAAAAGCAAATCAGCAGATCAGCAAAAGCCAAACTAGATCAGGCATTACAGGCTATAAAATACTCAACCACTGAAGTCAAAACTCAGTTTGGCTCTTATCTGATCGGTATAGGAAAATCCGAATTTGATATCAGAACCATAGGAAATCTAGAAGGCATAAGAGATATACACCGAGTCAGTGATGCCTATAAGCTCGTAAGCACTAAGTGGAAAATCGGTAAAACAAATATTGACCTAGGCGATGGGGTATCCGTGGGTAATGGGGCATTTCAGATCATGGCAGGCCCTTGCTCGATAGAGTCTGAGGAGCAGGTCATTTCTGTACTGGAGCATCTCAAAGAAAATGATATAAAAGTCATGCGAGGTGGCGTATATAAGCCAAGGAGTTCTCCATATAGTTTTCGAGGTTTAGGTATACCAGGCTTAGAGTTTTGGTACAAACAGGCTAAGGCCTATGGTATCAAAATCGTGACCGAAGTCATGCAGGTATCACAGATAGAAGCGATGTTACCCTATGTAGATATTTTCCAAGTAGGTGCTCGCAATAGCCAAAATTTCAATTTACTTGACGAATTGGGTAAAGTCGATAAACCTGTATTACTAAAAAGAGGTATTTCTGGCACAATTGACGAGCTTTTGCAGGCAGCAGAATACATTTTCTCTAACGGTAATGAAAAAATAATGCTATGTGAACGAGGCATAAGATCCTATGAAAGTGCATATAGAAATACACTCGACCTCAATGCCGTCACTATACTGAAAGATAAGTCTCACCTACCTGTCATAGTAGACCCTAGTCATGGTATAGGAGTAAGAAAGTACGTATCAAAAATGGCACTAGCAGGAGTCATAACTGGAGCTGACGGGGTGATCGCTGAGGTACATCCTATCCCTGAAAAAGCATTTTCAGATGGTCAACAGACCTTAAATTATAGCGAAGCAGAAAAGCTATACCGCAATATCCATAAAACCCGAAAACTATATCAAGAACTATAAGAAGTTAAGCTCTTTAGTAAATCGACCGTCACGTATAGAGTCTAGCGTAATAGGTGCTAGTCCGACACCTA
>JAHDGW010000179.1:1911-6833 GCA_020631635.1 Saprospiraceae bacterium | reverse complement strand
TGATAGCTATGAGAGAATATCAATCCATAAAATGCAGAATCTATCATATTACCAATAGCCCCCGCTAATATTAAACCAAAACTTATGAGCAGTCCAAGTGATTCTCCCGCTTTTATCATACCGTATAGGAGATACCCTAGAAAAGTAATCATGACTACCCTAAAAAGGCTCAGTACGAGCTTACCCATATTACCTCCGAGCTCGATGCCAAAGGCCATACCTTTGTTCTCTACAAAATGGATTTTTGCCCATTCTTGTCCAAGTATATCAAAACCATCACCAAGAGCAAAGTTTGTTTTGATATAAACCTTGAGCCATTGATCTAGTATGAGCACTCCGAAAATAAGTAATATGATAATCCAAGATTTTTTCACAAAATTGCATTTTAGGGTATAGTGATAGGGATTATCGTCGTTTTCCTTTTTTACTAGACTCCTTAGCATCAATACTAAGTGTGGCATGTGGCACAGCCATGAGTCTTTCTTTTGATATCAGTTTGCCGCTTTCTCGACAGACTCCGTATACTTTATTTTCGATACGTAGTAGTGCATTTTTAAGATGCTCTATATATTTTTGTTGGCGTCCAGCCAAAGTAGTAAGTCGCTCGTTTTCTACAGAACCTACACTATCATCAAGTCCTCTTACTCTGGCATCTGAGCCTTCACCTCTCCCTTTGATTTGTCTTTTATAGAGATCTAGTTGCTCTTTGGCAGCCTCTAGTTTTTCCTCTATCAAGGTCTTAAACTCTGCTAATTCATCATCAGAATATCTCGTTTTATCAGCCATGACTTGTGTATTCATTAGTACAATAAAATCGCAAAAGTAAGATTTTTAGTAAAACCGCTCAGGACCTCTTTCATACTTAAGACTTATTTATGACAGTAATCAAGCTGAGAAGCAGTACGTATCTTGGCTTTTTACACTATTTTTAGTTCTAATATGATAGATATGAGATTTATAAAACTGCACTTACTTGTTGCTTATTCTATTTTATCGGTTTCAATGATTGCACAAGATTTTTCAAAAATTGATACCGAACTTTTGAGTCAATTTGATATGCAAGAAGAGGTTAAGGTGATGATACAAGTGAGATCATCATCGCAGGTCAATACACAAGTAAATTGGACTAAGCATAAAAAATCGAATGAGGTGTATCAACAATTAGTAGAAAGAGCCAATAATTCTCAATCAGATCTCTTAAACTTTCTTAATAATCAAGGTTATGCTGTGAAAAGCTTTTGTCTGGTTAATGCTATAGCCACTAAGTTGGATATTGCCGCCGTATACGAGCTTAGTCAACGATTGGATATTGAACGCATATATTGGGATAGACCGGCGATGGTAGATTATATCATTGATGAAGAGGAGGTACTCCGATCTAGAATGGCCGAGCCAGAGTGGGGTATAAAAATGATACAAGCAGATAGTGTATGGTCTCTCGGATATACTGGTGAGAATGTCGTGATAGCTGGTCAAGATACGGGCTATGATTATGAGCATCCAAGCTTGATCAAAAAATATAGAGGATATAGGGAAAATGCTGATGATGAGCATGACTACAACTGGCATGACGCTATACATGAGATCAACCCACTACACGGAGATACCTTAATCACAGATACGACCAATCCTTGTGGATTGGATATTGATCACCCCTGTGATGATAATAATCACGGTACACATACCATGGGTACTATGATCGGCTCTGATGATGAAAATAGTATAGGAGTAGCTCCCGATGCCAAGTGGATTGCTTGTCGAAATATGGAAAGAGGCTACGGTTCACCAAGTACTTATATCGAATGCTTCGAATGGTTTTTAGCTCCTACCAAGCTAGATGGGACAGAAGCCGATCCGTCGATGTCACCACATGTCATTGCCAATAGTTGGGGTTGCCCAGAGATGGAAGGCTGTAATGCTGCCAATTGGCACTTGATGGATGAAGCCGTAGAAAACTTAAGAGCAGCAGGTGTTGTCGTGGTGGTATCGGCTGGCAATAGCGGGAGTGGCTGCGAATCCGTTAGAAACCCAGCGGCTATTTTCCAAGGATCATTTTCAGTAGGTGCTACCGCTTCCAACGATACTATTGCGGGCTTCTCGAGCCGTGGTCCTGTGGCGGTAGACAGTAGTTTTAGGCTCAAGCCAGATATCGCTGCCCCAGGAGTAGGTGTACGATCTACGATACGTAATGGTGGTTTTGCTAGTTTCAGTGGTACAAGTATGGCAGGACCACATGTAGCTGGTGTAGTTGGCTTAATTATCTCGGCAAACCCCGCATTGGCCGGTCAGGTCGAGATCATCGAGGAAATCATAAGATCAACAGCAGTACCTAAAACTACGAATCAAGACTGTGGCGATTATCCAGGATCAGAGATTCCAAATGCCGTATATGGATATGGAAGGATCGATGCTCTAGCTGCGGTAGAGCAGGCATTAAATGTGAGCAATACAAATGATATTGTAAGCAGTTGGAATACGAAAATATTCCCAAATCCGACTATCGATTACTTACAAATACAATCAGAACGATTGATCAATAAAATGGTCATTGTGGATGCGCTAGGGCAGGTTATGTATCGTAGGCAATTTGATTATCCTTTGACGGTAATCAATATTGATGATATAGAACGTTGGACAAATGGTGTATACCATATCCAGCTTTGGAATGGCCATCAAGTACAGACTCAAAGTATCATTAAGCAATGATTGCTACAGAAAAACAACTTATGCTTACAGGGGCTATGTACGACCCCGATGACCCAATACTTGTTGCTGAAAGACAAGCCGCTCGTATGCTCTTTCAGAGAATCAATGCGATGACAGAAGATCAGAAAGTAGAGCGTGATCGTCTTTTCTATGATTTACTTGGAGCCGCAGGTACAGGGCTTTATATCGAGCCTCCTTTCTATTGCGACTACGGCTATAATATCAAAGTAGGGGAGTCGGTATTCATGAATTATAACTGTTGTATCCTGGATGTATGTGAAGTCCAGATAGGCGATCGAGTTATGTTTGCTCCCAATGTACAAGTCTATACAGCTACTCATCCATTGGATGCAAAGTCACGCAATTCTGGCCGAGAATTAGGCAAGCCCATTACCATCGGAAATGATGTTTGGATAGGAGGTGGAGCGATCATCTGCCCAGGTATAACCCTAGGAAATGGAGTCGTAGTAGGAGCTGGTGCTGTAGTGACTAAAGATGTCGCTGATGATTGTTTTGTCGCGGGTAATCCTGCTAGGGTTGTGCGGGAGAGTATAAATTGATCTGATCGCTGCAAGCGATGTGATCAATAGTAGACTTGATTTTCCGAAATATTGTATATACCTTGTATAAACAATAAAAATTGAATGCAAACAAAAATCAGTAAATGGGGTAATTCCTTAGGTTTGAGACTCCCCAAAAATATAACGGATCATTTAAATCTATCAGAAGGAAGTCAAGTCTATCTATCAAAGAATGATCAGCAAATTATTATTGAACCAATTGTTCAAGATTTGACGATGGAAGAATTATTATTAAGCATGTCAGCTGATGATGTAATAGAGCAATACCACAGAACAGAACCCGTAGGAAAAGAGAGATTTTGGGAAGATGAAAACTGACAACTATATTCCTGACAAGGGTCACATCGTATGGTTAGATTTTGATCCATCATTAGGTTCTGAGCAAAAGGGAAGAAGACCAAGTCTTATAGTTACTCCTAAAGCCTATAATTCTTTCGGTTTATGTTATGCACTACCAATCACATCTGTAATTAAGGGTTACGCAATAGAGGTTTCCGTTGGTACTTTAAAATTTACAAAAGGAGTTGTTCTCACCAATCAACTTTTAGCCATAGACTGGCGAGAAAGAAATACTAAGTTTATAGAACATATAGATCCTGCTAGTTTGGTCTTGGTAAAGAGTCGATTGAGGACGATTTTAGGGTTTTAAAATACCATATAACAAATAAAATGGAAACACTTCAAACAAGATTAGATTCATATTGGAAACACTTCAACGAATTTCGTGAGAATATAGGCAAGTATCGGAATGAAATGGTAGATCATCTTGAAGGAGACAATGATTTCATATTCTTAAATTTACTCGATATAAATATTTATGAGCTCCAAAAAGTACTATTGCTTACTCTAAAAAATACTTGTAAAAATGATGACTATGTTTCTGGAATAATTAGCCAATTTCATCAAACTAATCAAAACATGCCTGTTAAGTGAAGTATTTTTTGAATGCTTGATTTTAGCGAGAAAACAGTTAGAGTCAGCGGTTAGAATTTTAGAAATGCATACAAAATCATATGAACAGGTGCATTTAAAAACTCCTAACGTTCAAAATATTCTACCAGTTTTAAAAGGGTTAAATTATAAATTATCTCAATATGTACATGTATCGAATAATGACTTACTTAGCATTGAAAGTTCATTAAATGAAATGAACTTATCGAATTCGTATTTGGATAAGAAGGATTTTATATATTCATCTATTATTGGAATTAATTTCTATTTTTTGGTCGCCTGTTTAGGTTATTACAACAAGAAGGAAGATAGTCTTTTGGCAGCAGTAAAAGAAAACTTCTTTGAAATTATAAGGGTCGGCGTAGATTATAACATTATTAAATTTAGTACCAAAAATTAAATTACTCCATCCCTTCCACTTCATCCTCCAAATCCTTAGTCGCCTTCTTTAGATCCTCTAAATCGCTCGATCTTTTCTTAGACTTCTCCTTGACTACTGGTTTTTCAGAAGACTTACTCTCTTGCTCCGTAAAGGTAAATCCCTTAGCATTTGTACCTACAAAAATAGTATCTCCAGCGCCAAACTTTCCTGAGAGCATGGCTTTCGCAAGCTCATTGATGAGTTCATTTTGGATGACTCTCTTGAGCGGCCTTGCACCAAATTGTGGATCATATCCCAAATCT
>JAHDGW010000179.1:0-1901 GCA_020631635.1 Saprospiraceae bacterium | reverse complement strand
TCGATGGTAATCTCTTGTTTCGCAAGATTTTTGGTAACCTTCTTTAGCAATAATTGAGCGATTTTCTTGATCTCACTCTTGGTCAATGGCAAGAACATCACCTGCTCGTCAATACGATTGAGAAATTCAGGTCTGAGGTTTTCCTTTAGGGCCTCGAATACTTCAATCTTAGTGGTATCTACGATCTCCGCTCTGTGCTCATCGCCTAATGCATCTAGATCTTCAAAATTCTCGAGTATCGTCTGCGCTCCCATATTGGAGGTCATGATGATCAAGGTGTTTTTGAAGTTTGCTACTCGACCTTTATTATCTGTCAACCTTCCATCGTCCAATACTTGTAATAAGATATTGAAAGTATCTGGATGCGCTTTTTCGATCTCATCCAAGAGTACGATTGAGTAAGGTCTACGTCTTACAGCCTCGGTCAGTTGACCGCCTTCATCATAACCTACGTATCCAGGAGGCGCTCCTACTAGACGTGATACGCTGTGCTTCTCTTGATACTCTGACATATCGATACGAGTGATGGCTCTTTCATCATCAAAGAGTACGTCAGCAAGAGTTTTAGCAAGTTCAGTTTTTCCAACTCCCGTTGGTCCTAAGAATATAAATGACCCAATCGGTCTATTAGGATCACCAAGTCCTGCTCGCGATCTACGTATTGCATCAGATACCGCAACTACGGCTTCTCGCTGACCGATGAGTCTTGACCCGATCTCTTCTTCTAGTTTGAGGAGTTTATCTTTTTCTTTTTGTAGCATTTTGGTCACAGGTATACCTGTCCACTTTGATACTACTTCGGCGATATCATTACCTGTCACTTCTTCATTGGTAAATCGGGAGTCGTCTGGGAGTTGATCGAGCTTCTCTTCGGCAACTTTAAGTTGAGCTTCTTTTTCTTTGAGTTCGCCATATCGGATTTTGGCAACTAACTCATAATCACTATCTCGCTCTGCTACCTCAGCCTGATGCTCTAGTTCTTCTATTGATTTCTTGATAGATTGTAGCGTATCTACGATCTCCTTTTCATTCTTCCATGCTGCAGTGATAGAATCAAGTTGCTGTTTTGCATTGGCAATTTGCTCGTTAATGACTTTAAGCTTTTTCTCATCATTTTCTCGCTTGATCGCCTCTCGCTCGATTTCTAGCTGACGAAGTTTCCGATCTTTTTCATCGATCTCTTCAGGTACGGAGTCTAGCTCCAATCTCAATTTTGCGGCAGCTTCATCTATGAGGTCGATGGCTTTATCTGGCAACTGTCGTTCTGTGATATATCGATGAGATAGCTCTGCTGCCGCTACTAGTGCCTCATCGAGTATGTCGATCTTATGATACACTTCATATTTATCTTGTATACCTCGTAATATCGAGATGGTATCTTCAACGCTTGGTTCATCGACATATACGGTCTGAAATCTTCGGACTAGCGCTTTATCTTTTTCAAAATATTTCTGGTATTCATCTAGCGTAGTAGCACCTATGGTACGGAGTTCTCCTCGTGCTAGTGCAGGTTTCAGTATATTGGCGGCATCCATGGCGCCATTTCCGCCACCTGCACCAATTAAGGTATGGATCTCATCTACAAAAAGAATGATTTCACCATTCGATGATTTTACTTCTTTGACCACCGCTTTTAGCCGTTCTTCAAACTCTCCCTTATATTTGGCACCAGCCACAAGCGCTGAGATATCCAATACATAAATCTGTTTAGAGGCCAGATTTTCTGGTACATCTTGTTTTACTATACGCCAAGCGATACCTTCTACTATTGCTGTTTTACCAACACCAGCTTCACCGATTAGGATCGGATTATTTTTCTTTCTTCTAGAAAGTATATGTAAGATTCGGCGGATTTCTTCATCTCTACCAACGATGGGATCTAGCTTTCCAGAGTCTGCACG
>JAHDGW010000178.1 GCA_020631635.1 Saprospiraceae bacterium | reverse complement strand
GGTGGTATTGCACTCATCAGAGCCGCAGCTAAAAACTATAAAGACTGCGTCATCATACCTAGTATGGATGATTATGATCAGTTTTTGAGTATCATAGAAGAGCACAACGGTGCCACAAATTTGGAGCACCGCAAGCATTTTGCACAAAGAGCATTCGCCGTATCTTCTAATTATGACACGGCTATACATCAATATTTTGCTGGCGAGAGTGTAGAGCAACTCAAGATCAGCTTCAATGAGGGCGAAGCATTGCGATATGGAGAAAACCCACATCAAAAAGCACAGTTTTTTGGTGACCTTACAGAAAAATTTGATATTCTCGGAGGCAAAGCATTATCATACAATAATCTTGTAGATGTGGATGCTGCAGTCAACCTCATGGCTGAATTTAAAGACTATGAGCCTACCATTGCCATATTCAAGCATACCAATACCTGCGGTCTTGCCACAAGATCATCAGTATCAGAAGCATGGGATGCAGCACTGGCGGGAGATCCCGTATCTGCCTTTGGTGGTATTTTGATCAGCAATACAGCTATTGATCTGGCTACAGCCGAAAAAGTAAATAAAATATTTTACGAAGTATTGATTGCTCCCGCTTTCGATCAAGATGCTTTGGAGCTTTTACAAGCCAAAAAGAAACGAATATTACTTCGTATCAAAAATTTTGATCAGCAATCCGTTACATACAAGACCTTGCTCAATGGTGCAATAGCTCAAAATGCCGATATGAGCACTCAAGTAGCTAGCGATCTAATAACAAAAACAAAGGCACAACCAAACGCAAAGCAGATCTCAGATCTATTGTATGCCAATATCTGCGCTAAACACCTTAAATCAAATACCATAGTCTTGGTAAAAGATCACCAGCTCATCGGCATGGGTTGTGGACAGACTTCGAGAGTAGATGCATGCAAACAAGCCATCGACAAAGCAGAGCGCATGGGATTTGATGTAGCCGGGTCAGCTATGGCTTCTGATGCCTTCTTCCCATTCCCCGATTGTGTGGAGATCGCTCATAAAGCAGGCGTTACCTCAGTCGTACAGCCCGGAGGCTCTATCAAAGATCAACTTAGTATAGACTATTGTGATGAGCACGGCATCCCCATGGTATTTACCGGCACAAGACATTTCAAACACTAAAGTTGAGCGTTTGAATCTGTGTATAGACATAGGGAATACGAGAACCAAAACAGCGGTTTTTGAGGGTCAAGAGTTGATAGACTATTGTGAGCAGAGCTTCCAATCATTTGTACTAGGTGAGACGTGGCATAGCTACGACCACGTGATGATTAGCTCCACAAAATCATCTATCGATAGCTTAAAGGATATTTTGAAGAAGGATAGCATACATTACCTCTCTCATGACACAAGTCTACCTATAAAAAATGCATACGGCACTCCTAAGACCTTAGGGAAGGATCGCATTGCAGCTGCGGTTGCAGCTCACCTACTATATCCTGATGAGTGTACAGTCATAATAGATGCAGGTACGTGTATAACCCTAGATGTAATCGAGAAGGAGACATACTTGGGTGGTAATATTAGTCCCGGTATGAAGATGCGATCTAAGGCCATGCATGAGTATACTGGTCTACTACCAGAGGTAGATATCAACTTTAATCCACAGATTATAGGAACAAATACTCGTCAAGCTTTAGAAAATGGCATCCTGTATGGCACAATTTGGGAAATAGAATCGTTTATTGCCCGTAATAAAGAAGCATTTAGCGATATTCGCATTAACGTTATTTTAACCGGTGGAGACGCTAAATTCCTTGCAAAACATATTAATTGTCCCGTATTTGTGGATGAGAATCTGGTCCTTAAGGGACTCAATGAAATTCTAAGACATAATGTATAAATTCAAAAAGAGTATTCTCTCCGTATTTGCACTAGCATTGATAAGCATATCTGCAGCGGCTCAATACAACGCCAACTCCCCATACTCTCGATTTGGTCTAGGAGATCCTGTTGATCAAAACTTCATGTCAGTCCGTATGATGGGAGGTATAGGAAGCGGGTTTATTGATTCTTATGGTATAAATACTGTCAATCCTGCCTCTTACGGATTTATTGATGTGACCTCTTTTGACATGGGTGTATTTGCAAAATACTCAGAGATCAGTGATGCTAGCTCTAGTTCTAATTTATGGAATGGAAATCTGGCCTATATGTCTTTGGCTTTCCCATTGACAAATCCTATTAATGAAATACTTGATCGAGTAGATCGTAAAAGTAGTTGGGGGATGAATCTATCACTCATACCTCAAACTTCTGTTGGATATAATATAACGTCTATCGATAGCATAGCTAATATTGGAAATATAGAAAGACAATATAGCGGGAATGGTGGTACCTATAAGTTTCAATGGGGCAATGCTTACCGATATAAAGATCTCTCCGTAGGTCTCAATATGTCTTACCTTTTTGGTAAAATCACATATCAGAGAAATACCAGCTTTTTGGATATTGATGCATCTTATGATAATATTTTTCTCAATGATTTTTCTGTAAGTGGATTTTTGATGGATTTGGGTGTGATGTATCGTCTTGATTTAAATAAAAGACAGCGAGAACTTAATAAAAATGCTGCTGCAAAAGTATTGGCCCTAGGCGCTCATATCAGCTCACCTGGCAACTTCAATACCAATGGAACAGTCATTGAACAAAATGTATTAAGCTCTACATCCTTGGGTACATTTGAGACCGATACTTTGCGATTTTTAGACAATAATGAAGGTTCTGGTAAGTTGGGATCATCCTTTGGGATAGGGGCCACATACTATGCAGGCAATAAATATGCTATAGGCATGAGCTACACCAGAAATGCATGGAGCGACTATGAAAACGATGCAAATCCTGCAGAACTCAATGATACTTATAAAGTGTCTTTAGGTGGTTATTTGCGTCCAAATTATAAATCTTTTACTAGTTACTTTAAACGAGTATACTATAGATGGGGTCTATACTATGGTACAGATCCACGAATTGCTGAAGAAGATCAAATTACAAATTACGGAGCAAGCTTCGGATTTGGATTGCCATTTATATATCAACGAAAAGTTTCTCATGCCAATCTTGGCTTAGAATTTGGTCGTAGAGGTAAAGGCAGTCCTATACAGGAGTCTTTTGCAACCATTAATTTCTCATTCACATTTAACGATGATGAGTGGTTCATTAAGAGAAAATACGACTAAACATGAAATTGAATTCAAAATTTGTAGCCATATTATTATTCGCTACCTGGATGTCTACAGACATCACCGCACAATGTGAATCTTGGGTAGATTCGCCTAACAAAGATGAGGCTGAAACAGCCCATGTAGTATATCGCGATGCACTCAAAGCAAAAGACTATGCTCTGGCATATGAAAATTGGCAAAAAGCATATGAGCTAGCCCCTGCCGCCGATGGAAAAAGATCATCCCACTATACTGATGGTATAGAGATACTTAAGTACCAGCTCGGTAAAGAAACTGATGAAGCGAAAAAAGCAGATCTTAAAAAACAGATTATTGATCTTTATGATGCCGCTGTTGCTTGCTACGAAAGTAAAAGTATTGCACTAAAATGTAGTACAGATGAATGCTATCAAGTAAAGATTGGAAAAGCGAGAGGACGACAAGGCTATGATATGTTTTATTCATTGAATAGCTTGTACAGTGATAATCTAGAGGTACTCAAGTCTTCTATTATGAAAGCAGGCTTAGAGAGTGAATATGTGGTATTTGCGCCTACCGCTAGTATCGTCGTATATCAGTTTGAAAAGGATCTTATCAGTAAAGAGGAAGCTCTAGATATATACCAAAGACTAGAAGGTATTGCGGAGCATCATATCGTGAATGATGAAAAATATGCGCTATACTACGAGCAAGCTTGGCAATCTGCGAAAGGTACTTAATCCAAAATAGAAACAGAAATATTTGACTGCGACTACTTTAAAGCAAAGTATAAGCCAGAGCTAGATGCAAACCCTACTGATCCTAAACTGAATAAAACAGTATATAATGTACTCAAAGCAAGAGGATGCGCAGAAACTGATCCAATGGTGATGTCTAGCAAAAAGATATACGAAAGCTGGGCAGCTCAAGAAAATGCACAACGTCAAGCAGAATTTGAAGCAAACAACCCGGGCGTAGCTGCAAAAAAGCTTTACGATGCAGGAGATTATCAAGGAGCGATCAATAAGTACAAAGAAGCTATAGCTAATGAACCTGATGCATCTAAGCAGGCAGGGTATCAATTTTCAATGGCCTCTATACTTTTCAGAAAGTTGAAAAAATACAGTGAAGCTAGGAGCAATGCAAGGGAAGCTGCAAAAAAACGACCAGGTTGGGGACGTCCTTACATGCTCATAGGAGATATGTATGGCCAAAGTGCTAGAAACTGTGGTGACTCTTGGAACCAACGTCTTGCTATACTTGCAGCAGTAGAAAAATATAACTATGCTAAAAGTATAGATCCTGAAGTAGCTCAAGAAGCTGGCGAAAGAGTATCAAAATACCGCGCATCTATGCCTGATCAATCAGAAGGATTTATGAGAGGTGTAAAAGCAGGACAGACTGCAAAAGTGGGCTGTTGGATCGGTGAAACCGTTAAAGTTAGATACAAGTAACACGAAAATATTTTATAAAAAGCCGCTTTCTCACCAAAGCGGCTTTTTTTTGCATCTTATTGAAAAGCATAGATTATGAAATACTTCCTCACCTACTTTCTACTAGCGTCAATCTGTTTGAGTTGTGGTGGCCCTAAGCTAGCTGAAAAAATAAATTCCAATGCCCCTGACATCAATACTACGGAAGTAGATCCTGTCGAAGTCAGTATCAATAAATCAAATTGTACAGTGATATCAGAGCTAAGCTACCCACTGCGAGATGATGTAGAGACGGCCTATGTGATCTATCGCGATTTCGTGAAAGCTAAAGAGTATGAAGAAGCACTACCTATATGGAAAAAAGCATTTTACAATGCACCGAGTGCCAATGGTAAAGTCAAATACCAATTTGATGATGGTGTAGCAATCTACAAATCTTTACATACATCTACTGAGGACCAGAGTATGAAGCAAAAATATCAGGATACCATAATAAGCATCTATGATAAGCGTATCGAATGCTATCCTGAAGATGAAGCCTATGTAATAGAGCGAAAGGCTTTTGATTACTATTATAGTTTTTATACCAGTACCACGCCACGGGACATCACCTCTCTTTTTGAACAAGCAATAGACATGAAAGGAGAAAAAGCAGACTATTTCATTATTAATCCTTTTACCAAATTGATCTATGATGGGTTTATAGATGGATCGGTGGATACACTAGAAGCACAAACCTACGTAGCCAAGATCTGGGATGCGATAGAGTATGGAAATAATAACTGCAAAGGGAAAGAATGTGAGGCTTGGAAGATCATCAATGCCTATGCTCCTGCTAGACTAGAAGCGCTTGAAGGCGTAGATGGCTTTTATGATTGTGATTACTACAGCGAAAAATATCTACCTGTGTTCCAAGCTGATAGTACCAATTGTGAAACTATCAACTTGGTATATAGACGACTAGTGAGAGGTGATTGCAACTTCTCTACACAAGATCTAGCTTCAGTCAAATATGCAAAAGATAATACCTGCTACACTCCCCCTCCAGCACCAGGGGAACTAAGACAAGCCTATGATGCCTATAATGCTGGTAACTATACCAAGGCGGTAGGTCACTTTGAAAATTACGTAGCCAACTCAGATGATCCAGAGAAAAAAGCAAAATTTCTACTTGTCATTGCAAAAATCTACTACGGCGATATCAAAAACTTCCCTCAAGCGAGAAACTATGCTAGACAGGCAGCCGAGCAAAAACCAGCATGGGGAGAGCCTTTTATTTTAATCGGAAAACTATATGCTTCTAGTGGGCCATTATGTGGTCCCGGTACAGGTTGGGATAGTCAAATCGTAACATGGCCAGCTATTGATAAATTTGAATATGCTAAAAAAATAGACCCCAACGTAAGTAGTGAAGCCAATAAATGGATTTCTACCTATAAGCAATATATGCCCTCCAAAGAAGATGTCTTCTTTAGACCTAATGTAAAGGTGGGCGGAAGCTTTAAGGTAGGATGTTGGATCAATGAAACTACGATAGTCAGGACAGCGGATTAGTTCATATCCCTAGATATTTGATCTATTTTATTTATTTTGGGACAATGATGGACTTCCGCACGGATAAAAGCAGTTGGGTACTAGTAGTGCTTATGATGATTATATCATACTTCCTCAATCCATTTGAATTACCCGATCAATGGGGAGTAAGTAATCTGGCTTTGATGATAGTACAGGTCATAGCTTATCCAATATTGAGCATCGCTGTTGCTTGCATTCCAGTAGTGGTTGTTTGCTTCATTATTAAGCTTATTCCAGATATTGATTATTCTATACGAGTAGCATTTATATTTATGCTAGCTACATTAATCTATCAACTTGCTACTTAGAGGCGCCGGTTGATTATAAATATCATAATACTAAAATCATGTATAGAAGACGAAACTCTAACCCATACGGCGGTATACCACAAGAGCGAAGGGGTCGCTCTGCGGGAACAGGTAGATTCAAGATTTTTTTGATCATCGGTCTTGTCATGGCTGGATATCATACGATCAAGTATCTAGGGTCTACGCAAGAAAATCCAGTAACCGGCGAGATGCAGCGCATCTCTTGGAGCATGGATGAAGAGATTGCCCTTGGCCTACAATCAGCTCCGCAAATGGTGCAACAACATGGTGGACTTCACCCAGATGAACGTGCTCAGCAAATGGTAGATGATGTGGGTAAAAAATTAGTCAGGACTACTGTAGCAGGTTCCTCCCCTTAT
>JAHDGW010000177.1:6043-6878 GCA_020631635.1 Saprospiraceae bacterium | reverse complement strand
CCATTTAAAGTTACTTTTGGTAATATATAGATGGCGGATACCTCATATGAGTCGGTATACTCTGGTAATAATGCCGGATTACCCGTTCGGATACTAAAGTTGTTTCTGATATTAAAGAACGGATTTAAGTTCCACAATCTTGGTCTGAAAATTCTACGACTATAGCCTGCTTGCACAGAAAATCTTTGGGTCAATTTATATGAGGTATGAAAGCTTGGGAAGAGATTAGTAAATTTTTGGCTATTGTCTTCTTCAGTGTTGACCAAGAAGGTTTTTAGATCTGTATCTTCTACACGAAGTCCAGCTTTGATACCCCAGATTTCATTTTCGTAAGCTATAGTTCCATATACTCCTAGTACATTTTGATTGTATTCAAATATATTGGATAAACTAGGATCTACGATAAAAACACCATTTTCTTCATCACTTACTTCAAAGTCGTTGCTTACATCCTGTAGTACGTATTGAGCTCCAGTTTCTAAAGTCCAGTCTTCGGATAATGGTCTCGTATAGTCCAGTTTAAAAGTATACTTGGCTTCCATAAAATTAGTACGTGTCTCTTGGTTAGGTTGATCCACTGTCCCACTGAGTACATCGGTTGTAAATACAGAAGATTGATCCTTTCCGAAGAAATTACCTAAAGCACTAAAGAGCACATTGTGATCTTTGTCTCCACCGATATCATTTTTGTATTGTAGTTCATATTGAAATTTAGGATTCGTGGCCTCGGTGATTTCATTACGCCTCCAAGATGCACTCTCGGCACCATCTAGCAGGGTAAATTCTGTTTCTGATGGTTGATCTTCTATTTCATATGCAATATTTCCTGAAAGTG
>JAHDGW010000177.1:0-6033 GCA_020631635.1 Saprospiraceae bacterium | reverse complement strand
AGTGTAAGTACTTGATTTTCTGATATAATATAGTCTGTTCCAAGTACAAAGTTGTAAAACGTTTCATTTCTAAATTCTTCACCTGTAGAGCTTAATCTTCTACCTGTGATACGATCTTCATTGATGGTTTCTCGATCAAAAGGTAATTCTCTATACCCAACTCCGAGCTGACTAAAGAGATTAAATCGTTCAGTCCTTCGGTTAAGACTTAAGCCTATACTATGGTTGTGAGGTACACCTGTATTTAAAGTTATAGAACCATTAATCCCACGGCGCTCTTCTTTTTTAATCACGATATTGATAATACCAGATGTGCCTTCGGCATCATACTTTGCTGATGGATTGGTGATGACTTCTACTTTGTCGATCATATCAGCGGTAATGGTTCCAAGTGCATTTCCTTCTTCACTGGCAATCACCGAGGGTTTTCCATTAATCAACACCTGTACACCACCGCTACCGCGGAGTTGGATTTCTCCTTCTATATTTACATTGACAGAGGGAACATTATTAAGTACTTCTAGAGCACTTGCACCTGTGCTGCTTAGATCTTTCCCCACGTTAAATACTCGTTTATCTAATTTGAATTCTGTAGTTGATTTCTCGGCTCGGACTACTAGCTCATCCAATATTTGTCCTTGCTCCTCGATTATGATTTGACCAAGATCAATACGTCCATTTTGAACGGTATATTCTTCAACGATTTTATCAGAAAATCCTATAAAGCTTATTTCTAACTTAATCTCTTGACTTGATGATTTTAACAAAAACTTTCCCTCCACATCGGTAGTAGTACCATCTAAGATAGAATTATCAGCTACATTTAGTATAGCAACGGTAGCAAACTCTACAGGGTTTTGGCTAGTACTTTCTACAACCTGACCAGAAATAAAAATGGGCTTTGTCTTCTGTCCAATCACCGATAATGATAGAAATATAAATAGAACAGAAAATCCGATTCTTAAGAACGTATTCATAGTATAGTATTCAATAAATGCTTAGACGCTTTTCAAACCGTAAAACCTTGATAGGGTTTAGCTTTTTCTCATTTTATGGCTGATATGATGAAATGGTAATTAATGTGATCACAAAATTTGATTTCTATACTCTTAGAATGGCGATGATTTCGAACTGATAATCAGCCACTTTCAAACTAAAGAGTAAATTAATATATTAAGAAACTGCAGATGTAATAAATAAATAATTTCTTAGCGTTGGCATTTTATTAATTGAAAAAGTAGTCGATTACCAATATTTACGTGGAGTTTATGATTTTTTATAGAATTATATTTTTATTGGCCTTCCAGTCATTTTATTTTTAGATATTTAGAAATATTAAATTTTTAATTAACCAACATTCTTATGAGAATACTATTTACACTGCTCGGCTTTATGATGGTCGTAGCTCTTACTGCCCAAGTTTCGGGTACTGTTCAAAACGAATCGGGAGAACCACTGATAGGTGCTAGCGTCGAAGTGCAAGGAAGCTTTGCTGGTACGACCACCGATATAGATGGCAACTACAGTCTCAATGTAGAAGCTGAAAATACGGTCTTGGTCATATCATACATCGGATATGCTACTCAGGAAGTGCCTGCGGATATGGCTAATACGGTTGTTATGGTAGAAGGTACAACTTTAGATCAAGTCGTAGTCACGGGTACGAGAGGTAAGCCTCGTACGGTACTGCAGAGTGCAGTGCCTATCGATAATATTAATGCAGCAGAGCTCAGATCAAGTGGACAGACTTCGTTGGATCAGATCATAAATTATAAAGTGCCTTCTTACAATAGTCAAAATCAAGCAATATCTGATGCGACAGCTCATATTGATCCATCTGAACTTCGGAATTTAGGTCCTTCTCGAACACTAGTTTTAGTCAACGGAAAAAGAAAAAATCAAAGTGCCCAGGTATACCTTAATGATACTCCTGGTCGTGGTGAAGTTGGTACTGATATGAAAAGTATACCGTCCTCTGCAATAGAGAGAATAGAAATACTTAGAGATGGTGCCGCTGCGCAATATGGATCGGATGCCGTAGCAGGTGTAGTAAATATCATCTTAAAAGAAAGAACGGATGGACAAGTAAATGCTCATTATGGCGTCACATCAGAAGGTGATGGTACAATCTACGGAGTAGATGTCAATAAGGGTTGGTCCATCGGTGATAATGGGTTTATCAACTTAACAGCTGAGTATAGCTATCAGGATATCACAGATAGAGCTGGAGAATTCGCAGATGAGGTAGGAGACCCTCTATTTGGAATTCCTCTCGGAACATCACCTGAGTTAGATGCATATTTCAATGAGTTTCCAGATCTAGGTATGACTTATGGTCAACCAGAAGTAGCAAAGTTATCTGCGATGGTCAATTTTGGTACTCAATATGCAGGTGGTAAAGGTGAGTTATATGGAAATCTTGGTATTACTGCTAGAGAAGGTAAATCATTTGCTTTTTACAGAACTTCTTATTGGAGAGATACGGATTGGGGGCTCTTGACAGAGGAAGGGCAGCCTTATGTAGGCTACCAACCTACTTTCGAATCTGATATTTCTGATCTTACCTTTACCTTAGGTACAAGAAATAACATCGGAGGATGGAATTCCGATTTCAGTATTACAGCCGGCGGTAATAGTATCGATTACACCGTCAATAATTCTCTAAATAGAGCACTGGAAGCGAATAGTCCTACAAGCTTCAATCCAGGTGGGTATTCTTTTGGAAATACTTTGGCAAATCTAGACCTAAGTAGATCATTTGATAATCTTACAATAGCTGTAGGAACAGAGTTTAGAGTCGAAAATTATCAAGCAACAGCGGGTGAAGAAGCTTCATATAGCCCAGCTCCAGGAACGGATTCTTTTCCTGGCTTGACTCCAGCGAATGAAGTAGATGAATCTAGAAATAATATCGGTATATACGCCTCTTTAGATTACGATGTATCGAAAGAGTTTTTAGTAGGTGGTGCTGTGAGATTTGAAAACTATTCGGACTTCGGTAGCAATGTATCTTGGAAATTGAATTCAAGATATCTTATTGGAGATAACAAAGGTGCCGTGAGAGCGTCTGTAAGTACAGGGTTTAGAGCTCCTTCATTACATCAGATATACTTGAGTAATATACAAACTACAGCAGGTGCATCAGGTCTAGTGCAGGAAGGTACGTTTAGTAATGTAGATGATATTACTCGAAATGTACTTGGAGTTCCACAATTGGATGCAGAAACATCATTTAATTTAACAGCAGGATTTACCTATAAGTTAACAGATAATATTACATTCTCTGCTGACTACTACGACATTACCGTGAACGATCGAGTACTATTTACAGATCAGATTGGTGCTGCTAATTTTGAAGGTTCAACTCTTGGAGATGCATTATCAACTCAAGGAATTGAGGCATTTAAATTCTTTATTAATGCTGTAGATACTAAAACTTCTGGTGTAGATATCGTATTGAATGCAGGAGATATAGCGTTGGGTTCATCAGGAAATTCTATGGGAGTAACAATAGCTGCTAACTTCAATAAAACTGAGTTGGATGGTGAAGTAGATACTCCTGATGCATTCGGAGATGTGAGTATCTTCGGTGATTTACCTTCAAGCCTGTTGACATCAGCGAGACCAGACTCTAAGATTAGCCTTGGATTAAATTTTGACTTAGGAAAGCTCGGCTTATCCTTAAATAACACTCAGTTTGGAAGTGTAAATTCACCAGTCAGTGATCAAGAGTTTAGTGCTAAAATCATTACTGACTTATTAGTGAATTATGATATCACTGATGCGTTTAGTGTTAATGTCACTATCAATAACCTTCTCGATGTTTATCCAGACCGAATCGATGGTACGTTAGACCCATTCGGTTATCGATTGCAGTATCCATGGAGAGTATCTCAGTTTGGATTCAATGGGAGATATATGAAAGTTGGAATTTCTTACGATTTCTAGTCTTTCAGAAATTTGATATACTTTAATATACCGGGACGGTTGATTTATTCAATCGTCCCGTTTTTATATATGCTCAATGATTATGTAAAAATTCATGTGCCAATCGATGAAAATGATGGACTCCTGTCTCACGAGTAGGGGAATATCGACCATTTTGATAAAATCTAGATTTAAACCCCTTCTGAACACCTTCTACAACATACTCGTCTTCTCGTTCTACTTTGGCAGAAAATACTTCAGCATCCATAGACCTGAAGTGTTCTTCATCATGTAGGTAGAATAGGAAACTGACCTTACACCGATCTACGGCTATAGGTTTTACAATATTGATTTGTAGACCATATCGGTAGAAATTGAGCATCATATTAGGGAATAACCAGAAATAGTAAGCAGTAACATCTTTCCCATATTCTGGATGCCCTTTAGGTAAGTCAAAAGACTCTGTACCCTCATCCGCATAGCCAATCTGCACATTGCAATATTTAAACAATTCGGTACTATAGCTGCCGTAATCCAACATATCATTGAGATCATGATGTACGAAAGGGATATGAAAACCTTCTAGATAGTTATCACAATACACAGCCCAGTTGGCATGCACCAGGTATTCTTTAGTATATTCTGGAGCGAAGCGAAATTGTTCTATAGGTAAGAAGCCTACTTTTTCATCCAGTACTTTAGCGATTTCTGACCACTGAAATGCAGGATCTATGGAAGTGAATAGAAACTGATTCCAACGTTCTAGCGGAAGCTGATGCAAATGATCACATGGTCTTGGAAAGTTTTCCGCTTCCTTAAATTCTGGCATCCGAGTCATGGTGCCATCTAGATCAAATTGCCGACCATGGTACTGGCAGACAATATTTCGGGCTTTACCGGGATGATCTTTCAGCAGGAAACCGCGGTGAGTACATACGTTACTGAGGCAGCGAAGCTGCTCCTCTTTATCAGAAGTGATGAGTAAGGGTTCATCGATATATTTGTCAAGTAGGGTAGTAGGGTAATACGATTTGGCAGATAGATTCATACTCCGCAGATCACCTAACCAATGCCAAGTTTTCTCAAAGATCTTTTCTTTGGATTGCTCATACCAATGAGCGCTCGTATAGAAACTTTTATCTATAGTTTCTGCGTAGCGGATGTCTTCGTGGATGGGTGGTAGTTTCAAAGATTCATTTTTAATCAGACTTGTTACTTTTTTTCTGAATTTTTATAAGTTGCTCTGCATCAGCTTGATCTTGAAGTCTAGTCCCTGCTTTCTTGGATACAATAAGATCATTTAAAGAAAGAAAATTGATATATATACCATCAAGTTGAGTTGCTAATTTTCTTTCGTAACATTCTTCAAAATTTACTCCATCAACATCCACAAGTAGGTCTATTCTATAAGGTTCATATCCTAATTGTATAATATTGTCAGGGTCTTTAAAATCTTTGAATTCCAGATTCAGACTACTGAAACCAAACTTTTGTAAGGCTTCTAATAGCAAGTTGATATTCTTTTCAGTCAGCCAAATCCAAAAATCTAAATCACTCGTATATCTAGGATAACCGTAATAATTGACTGCATATCCACCAATTATGAGATATTTAACTTGATACTCGTTTAGCAATTCTATAAACTCTTTGAAATCCTGATCGAGCTCCATATTTTCGCTTATTTACAGTCTGTCTAATTTTTTCTAATTGGATCATTCTATCAGATGCACTTCTTAATAGCCAAAATTCTAAGTTGCTTTCATCTTGACCTTTTTTTACAATTCTAATTTGTTTTTCCATGAACTATACATTATCTGAAGGAATATATCGATTGTTTCCCTATGTCAAAGTAACAATTTTGAAGGTGAAAAAGTGCCTCTATGTTTAATTATTCTATCATCTACTCCTTCACAAAACCAAAGTTACGTGACCGAGTACCATCGTGAACGATCAGATAATACCTACCCGCATGAAGATGCGTATAATCAAGCTGAAGTGTATTGAGGGTTTCAAAACTACCGAGATCGATTACTGCTCCTGATATATCGATGCATTGATAAGAGCCCGAGATGATTTGATCAAACTCAATATGGATAAGACCATCTG
>JAHDGW010000176.1:5875-6935 GCA_020631635.1 Saprospiraceae bacterium | reverse complement strand
ATTAATGCGCAGCAATTAACAAAACCGAAATAGCCGATTATCTTTAATTAACTACTTTCGATAAAATACGGATACAAAGAAGCATGCAAAATCAATCATCACAACACTTTTCCCGAGAACTTCTATTGAGATATTTGCATCGAGAAGGAATTATACCTCATCAGGACGTAGAGCTCAAAGTTTCCCAATATTCTAATGGATTTTCTAATTTGACCTTTCTATTGGAGCTAGAAGATCAAGAATTTGTTCTTCGTAAACCACCTAAAGGAGCTATCAAAAGAGGACATGATATGGGGCGAGAATATCGTGTTTTGACGGGCTTAAAAGATGAACCAAATTTGGCTCCTCAGCCGATCCATTTTTGTGAAGATCAAAGTATTATGGAAACGGATTTCTATCTTATGGAAAAAGTAGAAGGTATCGTATTGAATCTGAAGGAAGCCCAAAAGAGACAAATACCGAAAACTGATTTTAAGACAATTTCTAATACCTGGCTGGATTGCTTAGTAAGATTACATTCATTTAATTATAAAAATTCCACTTTAGAAGATCTAGGTAAACCTGAGGGTTATGTCGAAAGACAAGTACTCAACTGGGGTAAACAATATATAAAAGCAAAAACGAAAGAAGTAGCTGCAGCAGAACAGATCATGACTTGGATGCAGGAGCATAAGCCCGTTAAGTATGAGCACTCTCTGATTCACAATGATTTTAAGTATGACAATGTAGTTTTTCGAGATGATAGCTGGACTACAATCAGTGCTGTACTTGATTGGGAGATGTGTACTCTTGGCGATCCTCTGATGGATCTCGGTACTACCTTAGCCTATTGGACTATGAAATCAGATGGCCCTATGATTATGCAAGGTATACCCTCTCCTACTATCATGGATGGTAACCCTAGGCGTTCAGAAGTTGTTGAAATGTATGCCAATGCATCGGGTAGGAATATCGATCATCTCACCTTTTACTATGTATATGGCTTATTCAAAATAGCTGTAATAGCACAACAAATATATTATCGATATAAGCATGGATATACGGATAATCCAAAGTTTGC
>JAHDGW010000176.1:0-5865 GCA_020631635.1 Saprospiraceae bacterium | reverse complement strand
CAGTCTTGAGCAAGCTAGTGAATTATTATGCTTGCTAGCGCTGCAATCGATACAAAAGAACAAAATTGAAAATCTATTTTAAATACTACATATGAAAGCAATCATCTGCCATAAGCTTGGAGGGCCTCAACTCCTAAAGTACCAAGAAATAGGCTCTCCATCTATAAGTCCCAAAGAGGTGAAGGTGCAAATCAAGGCATGCTCTGTAAATTTCCCTGACACCTTGATTATTCAAGGAAAGTATCAGTTAAAACCTGAGCTACCTTTTTCTCCAGGAAGTGATATTGCGGGTACGATTATAGAGGTAGGCAGTGAGGTCAAAGGATTCAGTACAGGAGATCATATTATTGGTTTTATTCCATATGGAGGATTTGCCGAAGAAGTTGCCGTACATTATAAGTCTATATTTCCAAAGCCTCCTCAGATGGATTTTGATTTAGCATCTTCATTTATGTTGGCTTATGGTACGTCTTACCATGCATTAAAGGACAGAGCTCAACTGAAAGCGGAAGAGACATTGGTGGTGCTTGGTGCATCTGGTGGTGTAGGTCTAGCAGCAGTCGAAATTGCTAAATCGATAGGTGCTAGGGTAATTGCATGTGCTTCGACGGATGAGAAACTCGGAATCTGCAGAGAACATGGTGCTGATGAAATCATTAACTATAATGAAGAAGACCTAAAATCTAGGATCAAAGAACTTACCGATGGAAAAGGGGCTGATGTGATTTATGACCCTGTTGGTGGTCATTATACCGAGCAAGCATTGAGAGCATGTGCATGGAATGGAAGATTGCTTGTTGTGGGGTTTACTGCTGGCGAAATACCCAAAATTCCGATCAATCTTCCGCTATTGAAAGGCTGTTCTATCATGGGGGTATTCTGGGGTAGTTTCGCTCAAAGAAATCCGTCAAAGAATATGCAAAATAGCATGGAACTGTTTCAATTACTTCAAAATGGGAAATTGAAACCACGTATCGATAAAAGATTTAAGCTTGAAGATGCTCCTAAAGCATTGAGCTATATGATGGATAGAAAAGTGAAAGGAAAAATTGTAATTACCATGAATTAAAAAAAGGCATCTTGATGATACCTTTTCCAACACTCCTTTCATAATTCTTTCTATTTGTCTAATCTAAAGCTATAAAAAATAATTCGCGATTGAGCTGAATAGAATTAAAGGATAAAAGATTAAGTATTTTTACGCAAGATGAATAAGAAGCTCAAAACACTACTCGAAGTCATGCCTGAGGCGATTTTTACTTCTGGTTCTGATCTACGCGATCATTATACTCATATCTGGAAAATGCAAGAAGGTTTGGATGCGAGCCTTATGATTACACCTGAAAATGTTGATCAATTATCAGTTTGCTTAAAAATTCTTAATGATCAAGACATCACAACAGTGGTGCATGGCGGTCGGACTAATTTAGTTGGGGGTACTGAAACAAATTCTGATTGTGTAGTTATTTCACTGGCTAAAATGAATAAAATCATTGAACTAGATCCTAACTCCCGAACAATCACGGTAGAAGCAGGAACGGTCCTAGAGCATGTTCATGAAGCAGTAGCAGAAGAAAATCTTATCTTTCCATTAAGTTTCGGTGCTAAAGGATCAGCTCAAATTGGTGGTATATTATCGACTAATGCAGGTGGATTACGCGTACTCAGATACGGAATGGCCAAAGAGCAAGTGTTAGGTTTAGAAGTCGTATTAGCTGATGGTACTATACTGTCCAACCTCAGAAAAATCATAAAAGATAACTCAGGTTATGATCTGAAGCAGCTCTTCATGGGTAGTGAAGGCACATTGGGTATTATTACTAAGGCTGTTTTAAAACTTAGAGAAAAACCCTCAAGCAGGGTCAGTGCTTTACTCGGTGTCAACCATTATAAGCATGTCATTAAATTATTAAAACATTTCGATTCAGGAATGTCAGGTACCTTGTCTGGGTTCGAGCTCATGTGGAATAACTTTTATAGTACTGCGACTTCCGCACCTTCATTAGTTAAACCACCCTTAAGTCAAGCGTATAAATATTATGTTCTAGTTGAAGGGCTTGGGAGTGATTATCAACGAGATTTAGAGCGGCTTTCTGGACTTTTAGAACAAGCCATGGAAAATGAATGGATTGAAGATGCGGTACTAGCTCAATCAGATTCGGACCTAGAATGGTTTTGGAAAATAAGAGAAGATGTTCATGTTGCGGCTTCACAATGCCAGCATGACCAACATTTTGATATCAGTATTCCGATTGGAAAAATTGGGGAGGAAGTCGATCGAATATTACGAGATCTGAGTAATCATCCTAAAGTAGAAAAAGTAGTTGCTTTTGGTCATGTCGCAGATGGAAATATTCATTTCATTGTCGGAAAATCAGAGCAAAATGAAACCATCATCAACGAGATAAACGATATCATCTATCAAAACCTTCGAGAACTGAAAGGCTCTGTTTCAGCTGAACATGGAATAGGAGTTCATAAAAAAGCCTACTTGAGTATTTCTAAATCTGAAAGCGAGATCGCTCTGATGAAAACTCTAAAAAGAACTTTAGACCCCAATAATATATTAAATCCAGGAAAAATATTTGACCTATGAATCAAGATCGAGTTTTGATTAATATAGAAGATCACGTGGCTACGGTCACCTTAAATAGAGCCGACAAACTAAATGCTTTGGATGAAGCCATGTTTAAAGCCATCATAAATGCCGCAGATGAGATTCAAGCCAATCCAAACATACGAGTAGTTGTACTTCATGGCAATGGAAATGGGTTCTGTGCAGGACTAGACCTTTCGATGTTTACTACACCGAATGAAATGATGCAAACTCCCCTACCAGAGCGAACACATGGCATGGTTAATACCTGGCAAGCAGTAGCTTATAAGTGGAGATCTATCGATGTGCCTGTTATTGCGGCGATTCACGGAGTTGCTTTTGGTGGTGGATTACAGATTATGTCTGGAGCCGATATCAAATACATACATCCTGATACGAGACTAAGCATCATGGAAATGAAATGGGGCTTGA
Organism: Saprospiraceae bacterium; assembly: GCA_020631635.1. Classification (GTDB taxonomy): domain Bacteria; phylum Bacteroidota; class Bacteroidia; order Chitinophagales; family Saprospiraceae; genus JAHDGW01. The sequence continues at coordinate 2,837 of JAHDGW010000176.1, read as the reverse complement.
TTCCCGATATGGCAGGATCTCAACTCTGGAGACACAACGTAAGAGAAGATATCATAAAAGAACTTACATATACACATCGAGTTTTCAGTGGGCAAGATGCAGTATCTTATGGGTTTGCGACGCATACTTCAGATAATCCACTAGAAGATGCGCTGAAACTTGCAAACGAAATCGCCTCCAAAAGCCCGAGTGCTATAGTTGAGGCCAAACGCTTATTTAACTCTGCCCCTTATTTAGATGAGAAAGATGGTTATATGTTAGAGTCAGAGTTGCAAGACCGAGTAATGAAAAAACCAAATCAATTAGAGGCCGTTTATTCTGGTATGCAAAAGAGACCTGGAAATTTTCAGGATTATAGATCAAAATAAGTATGTATGCATATCATGAACTTGGATGAAATCATTGAACTCATCACTTTAGAAGAGTTAGAAGATTGTTTGTATCGTGGACAGAGTTATAAAACTCCTTGGCGAAGAGTATTTGGTGGACAAGTACTGGGTCAGGCTTTAAATGCCGCCTATCGTACTGTAGCAGAAGATCGGTTTGCCCATTCTTTTCATGGCTATTTTATACTTCCAGGTGATGTGAATAAACCGATTGTCTACCAAGTACAAAAACTCAGAGATGGTGGTAGTTTTTCTACAAGAAGAGTGACAGCTATCCAGCATGGGAAAGCCATTTTCGTAATGGCCGCATCCTTTCAAAAGAGACAAGAAGGATTTGATCATCAAAATGAAATGCCTTCCGTGGAAGCGCCTGATCATTTATTGACAGATTTGCAACAAGCTGAAAAATCTAAAGATCAATACCCTGGAACTTATCTTAAAGCGCTAGCAAGACAGCAAGCTGGTCTAGAATTCAGACCCGTAGAAGATATCAATGAAATTACTGAAGCAGGTAAAACCATTCGCAATGTCTGGATGAAAACGACTGAGCATAAGGAGTTAGATCTACCGATGCAGCACCAGTTGCTAGCCTATACCTCAGACTATGATTTACTCCTATCTGCGGTGATCCCTCATCGAACGAAAGAAAATACCTTAAAGCTATTTCTAGCAAGCTTAGATCATGCGATGTGGTTTCACCGTGATTTCGATTTCAATGACTGGCTGCTATACAACATAGATAGTCCTAGCGCTTCCAACTCTAGAGGGCTTGGCTATGGTCGTATTTTTGATCAAAAAGGTAGATTGGTTTCTACCGTCATGCAAGAAGGTCTTATAAGATTGATGCGGCAGGGGTAGAGTACTGATAAGTAAAGACAAAGATTCATTAATAATTAATAATTAACAGCTAAGCATTACTATCTGCTCACTCCAAAACAAGCCACTTCGTATAAATCACCCGATCACGATTATCATCTGGAAGAAACTCGATCGCATACATGCCACTGGGATAATTGCTTATGTCTTTACTTAATCTTAGTGCATGGTCTACTTGCTCCTGATGCATGACTTGACCCTGTGCATTAATGATTACCAAAGTTCCGCTTGTATGAATTTCTGGCATTACGATTTCTATAGGACCGCTCGATGGATTAGGATAAACTTCTAAATCTCTACGCCAATATACCTGCTCCCCAAATAGACTGGTGATACTAGGATCGCATTTTTCTTCTTCATCTATCCGATACCTTGGGAAGTTGGGTATGGAGTTCGATCCATTGAATTGTGGGAGTCTAATCCCTCTTTGCTCGAAATTGCATGCTTGACCTTTTTCATTGGGACTATGAATGATATGCATACTCTTACTACCGCTTGTAGTAACTATATAAATCTTACAATTTGGAGCCAACTGCATTCTGCCAAACTTGGTAGGAAAGGGATCTTCCGAGCCATCCCAAACATCAATAAACTCTAAACCATTATTAAGGTCTTCTTCCCAGGTATCTACCTGCCAAAGGGTATCGAGATCGTTTATGTATATAAATCTACTATTTGACGAAAATTCAGCATACGAGATAACAGAAGTTTCAGGTAATTCGGTTTTAATTGTTGCTCTCCTGAGATTTGATAACTCGCCACTTGACCTATCAAAATCATACAGCAACAGATTTTCGCTAGGATTGTGTAGCAGGTACTTCGATCCATCGGGACTAAACTTAGCGCTTCCCGAGCTCCCCGAACGATCAAAGTCAAAAGCTGGACCGATACTCTGTTCGAAGTGATTAAAGCCAGTTTCATCAAGTAAAAAAGTATTATATATATTATCTGGAAATGATGGTATTATAATCCACCAATCTTTTTGATTTACATGTTGTATTGCTGATAAATAACCACCTAATATATACTCTTTTACAAAGTAAGGAACATTCTTATCAACTACTTCAAAATGCCCATTTTCCTCTTTTATAGTGGTGTATTTCAAAGTATCATAATGAACGCTTTCTGTTGGAGTGTATCCCACAGGAGTATGGAGTAGAATATACTCAGTCTCAGCTAAAGGTTGTTCTAAAAGCATCACATTCTTAGAGCCTCCGTAACCTCTACAGGTATCCTGCATAAATTCCTGAATCCAAATACCATCATTGATCCCGTATCCATTTTTGATCATTTTACCACCGGCATCAGCGATTTGGCATCCATTGGTATAAAGTAGTAAATTCCCCTCTTTATCACAAATAGAGCTTAGCGCTCTACTTATCTCAATTTCAGATACTCCTTGATTATCTATGGGTTGATCCGATTCATTAAAATTAAATAAAAAGCTCTCAACTCCATCTTCTAACATGTTATTATACCCCAAAGGCCATACATAGTCTCTTTTGTCTTGTGCATTTGTATTTTGGAGAGAAAACAATAATATTATTAAGAAGAAATATCTTGTCATGGGGTAAC
>JAHDGW010000175.1 GCA_020631635.1 Saprospiraceae bacterium | reverse complement strand
ATGATTTTTTTAATCAGCTCATGCAGACTCAACCATGCAAGTATCTCTTGACTGCTCATCATCAAGATGATAAGATAGAACATTTCTTCTTGGCGGCATCACGAGGCACAGGTCTTAAGGGCCTAGTGAGTCTAAAACCTATACACGAGTACAAAAGGAGACCCTTACTCTTTTTAGATAAATCACAAATCATTGCATTTGCTCAAAGGAATGCTATTGAATACCGCAATGATCTAAGCAATGAAAGCGTAGATTATACCAGAAATTTTATCCGACATGAGATTATCCCTAAAATGATAAATAGGGATTCTTCTTTTTCTAACAAAATAAGCACAACCATCTCCAATCTATCAGCGGATCAAAGTCTCTTAGTGGAGCTCATCGAATCAAAAAAACAAGACCTGATTATTGATAGGCATAAGTATCTTTGCCTTAAATTAAATTCTAAAATCTCACAATATAATCTTCTCTACTATTATATCCTACGAGAATATGGACTCAATGCTACTCAATCTGAAGAACTCGTAAATAGTAAAACAGGAACTTTGCTGATTACAAATGAGTTCGAGTTATTGAAGGATCGAAGTTCTATTTTGATCAGAAAGATAAAGTCAACAACAGAAACCAATGCTATAGTTGTCCCTAACGATATAGGAATGGTTATAAATCATATACCCGACAACTTATTGTTTGATTATCATAGTTATATATATATTGACAATGAATTATATAATAAGCCGATAACCCTAAGAAACTGGAAAAATGGTGACTTTTTTAAACCTTTTGGACTTCGTGGCGCTCGTAAAAAAGTAAAAGATTATTTGACTGACAAGAAGGTAAATCGATTTGACAAAGAAGATGTTTTGGTGTTGGAAAGTGATAAAAAGATCATTGCACTGCTCCCGCTCGAAGTATCTTACGACTATCGCATTACCGATAAAACCAAACAAATACTTCAGATCAAAAAACATGAATTGACGGCCTCCTACTTACTCTAATATCATAAGCGACCAACGATTTGAGTTTTCAATATCTCTCGATCGATACTATGATTCCCTTCATATTTTATAAAATTTACATATATATTGTTTTTCTCCGCAATATCAACGAGTTGGCTCTTTCGTTTAGGGTTTAGATATTCATCTTGATCTCCTACGAGATGTGTTATTTTGATATCAGCCAAATATGATTGTAATGGTACAAAATCAATATCCTCTGGAATCCACCCTGCATAACTGATGATATGGTCCAATGCCGGCTGATGCCTATGCACCCATCTAAATATGGTTGCACTACCCTGCGAAAATCCGAATCCTATAATCTCACAATCCGCATTAGCATCCTCTTTGATACTATGCAATATTGAACTCAGATAATTAGAATAATCCTCTATCTCTTCAAGTCTATTTTTCTTAGTCATCCATGATGATACGACCTCACCTGTGACACCTTTCCAATAAAACTTAGAGAGCCCTTCTACCGACACAATATGATGTATATCAGGATCTAGTATATCGAATTTTTTAATAATATGATCTGCTCGCTGTGCATACCCATGACATACTATCCATACATACTTCGTATTTTCAGTAAGTTCACCATTCGTATAGTAAAAGGCTGACTTTGATACTTGTATCTTATTTTCAATGATCTCCATAGAAAGAATAAATTAAGGTCAACCAAAAGTACATTGCCATGTTGAGATGATCAGTATGACACAAGAAAGAAATTATCTTATCCATCCTAGTTACATCATTATGATACTGGTATTCGCTGGTATCACAGCTCTTTTCATAGGGTTTTCAGGTGCCTATTTATACAGCCGAGTTCAGACTGGATCTCCTGCTATTAAGCTTCCAAGTCTCTTCTATTACAATGCTCTGCTCTTGATTGGAAGTGGATATACGCTCAAAAGAGCAATGGATTATTACAAGAGTGATCAGACTAAAAACTATCGAATGTCATTGGTTTTAACCTTGATCTTAACCTTGGCATTTCTCGGAGCACAAGTGATTGCATGGTGGCAATTATTTAATGCCGAAATATTTGTCAATTCTAGTAATATGGCCGCTTATATGTATCTGATATCAGGCGTCCACTTTGCCCACGTCATCGTAGGGATTCCCTTCATGGTTTGGTTTATAGTAGAGTCAGTACGCAAGATGAAATCTCCTGTAAGTGTTTTAGTTTACTTTTCAGATCCTGATAAAAAGCGTAATTTAAATTTATTGACTTGGTATTGGCACTACCTTGATGGGCTTTGGATATACCTAGTACTCTTTTTCTTGATCAATTATATGATCAAATAGTTCGTACGACGTACGGGCTAAATTAGCACAGTAAATAATTAGGCTGCACAACAATTGACGAGAGAATCGTAGTCAGGTCTGTCCGCCGCAGATTGATGTATAAAACTATCTCTGATTTTGCCATTTTCAATAAGGAAGATACCCGGCATCTGAAAACCATCTCCGATCTGTTGTAGACCTATTCTAGTTCCTTTCATGGTCACTTCAAAACCACGAATCCAATTTTTTAGACCAAATAGTTGTTTGAAATTTCCTTTAACCAAACCATAATCTTGATAGTATTTACATTCAGGATCACTGACATGATCTATGCCTTCTAGCCCATATTTTCTAAAATAGGCGTATGCGATCTCAGGATCAGACATATGTACAAAAACCAATCGTACCCCTTGAGTTTCCAGCTCGGCTCTCTTTTGGCTCAAGTCTTTTAGGGCTTCTCTACAAAAAATGCACCCAAAGTGACGAAGAAAGACAAGCATGACTGGTTTTTCATGAGATAGATCAGCGATGAGGTCACCGTTTTGGGTTTTCATGTCTGCTGGTATCTTGAAATCTGTAATCATGCTTGTCTAACTAATTATCTTTTGAAATTGTTGACAGATTATAAAAGATTCATTGCTTTAAATGTATCCATGACCTCTGTCACATGGTTAGCACTGTTTTTCAACAAGGCTTTTTCATCATCATTCAATTTAAGCTCTAGGATTTCCGTAATTCCCTCTTTACCGAGTTTTACTGGTACTCCAAGATACATATCATCTAATCCGTACTCTCCCGTCAATCTTGCACAACATGGGAATATTCTATTTTCATCTCTCACTATGGATTCTACCATCTGAGCCGCTGCGGCACCAGGTGCATACCAAGCAGAAGTGCCCATGAGTTTAACTAACTCGCCACCACCTTTTTTGGTACGTTGTACGATTGCTTCCAATGCCTCATCAGAGATCATTTCTGTTACTGGTATACCAGCCACAGTAGTATATCTTGGTAGAGGTACCATAGTATCACCATGTCCTCCCATGAGTACAGCTTGTATATCTTTAGGCGATACTCCTAACTCTGTAGATAAGAATGCTCTATACCTTGCTGTATCCAATATACCCGCCATCCCAAATACTCTAGAAGCATCTAGACCAGAAGATTTGAATGCTGCATAAGTCATCACATCTAATGGATTGGAAACCACAATGATGATAGGATTGGGAGTATGCTCAAGTATAGATTTTGTAACAGAAACCACAATCTTGGCATTGGTGGCGATCAAGTCATCTCTACTCATACCAGGCTTACGTGGAATACCTGCCGTGATGACTACAATATCTGAACCAGCAGTATCCTTATAGTCATCTGTACCCATTAATTTGGTACTATAATAATCTATAGGCGCTTGCTGCCAAGAATCAAGTGCTTTACCTTTAGCCATATCACCTTTTAGGTCTAGTAATACAACTTCATTTACGAGGTCTTTATGGGCCAGTACGTTAGCTACTGTAGATCCCACATTTCCTGCTCCGATTACACTTATTTTACTCATATAATTTCGTTGATTGATAATTTAGTTTAGAAATATGCCGCAAAGGTATTTATTTCTTGATGTATAAGTATTAAATATCAAGGGCTAACGTAAAGAAGACACTTGAAAGTCCTGCAAAGTTTTAAATTTGTTGTTCATTTAAATGAAATTATCATTATGAGATTTACAATATCCATCATACTGGGACTAATATTCAGCTTATCGGCATATGCCCAAGGTCATATTTGCGGCACTCATGAGACCGCAGCTTCCTTAAAACAATTGAAGAAAAATAGAGAACTATTGGATCAAGGCTCCTTAAGGTCAGCGCCAAGATATATACCTGTGACATTTCATCTCGCAGCAGAAAATGATGGAACGGGAAGAATAGCCTATGGTGCGGTTTTGGATCAATTATGTAAAATGAATAGAGACTACGCCGATCTTGAAATGGTATTTTACTTATCTGAGATGAGATGGAATGAGATCGATAACTCAGGTGTATACAATAACCCTAATGCCTCTCTCAATATTGATAACATTGTAGATAATAAAGATCCTAATTCAATGAATATTTTCGTCACTGAAAATGCCGATACTGGTGGTAATAGCGTAGGTGTTACTTTAGGTTTTTATACCTTTTTCAATGATTACATCATCTCAAGAAAAGCAGAGCTGGTGGATACCTCTTCTACGATATCACATGAGGCTGGTCATTTCTTTTCTTTGCGTCACCCTCATTATGGATGGGAAGATGCTCCATGGGAAGAATCAGTACATGGTACGACCGTAACACTCACTACCGTAGGATCTTCTCAGACAGGTGGCAGCTCTCCAGTAGAGAAAGTAGATGGATCTAACTGTACTGTAGCCGCCGATTTAGTATGTGATACGCCACCAGACTATAACTTTGGTATCACCAGTGGAGGCTGTAATTATACTTACGAGGTGTATGACTGCAATGGAGATCAGATATTTCCGCAAGTCAATAACTATATGGGTTACTTCGGTAATTGTGCAAAATATCAATTTACGCAAGAGCAAGGAGATCTGATGCGTATAGATTATGACTCTCCACGAAGATCATACCTCAGGTCAGATTACGTACCCAATCTTAACGTAGTAGAAGGCCCGGTAGTGGTAAATGCGCCCGCACAAGGCCAAACGGTTGACTTTTTCAATAGTGTAACTATCGAGTGGGATGCCGTGGCTAATGCTACAGACTATCTTGTTACCGTTACTGGCAACGGACAATCTACCGAATACTTTAGAGATACTAACTATCTATTTTTAGATGATCTAGAACCCAATACTACTTACTTCTATTTTATCAAACCTTTTAATGAAACTTCTGCCTGTGTAACGTCTCCTACTCAGTTTTTTCAGACTAATGATGCACAAACTAGTACAGAAGATATCCAAGCTTTTAGTGATTTCTCACTATTTCCCAATCCGCTGTATGCCAACGATCTGTTGAATGTAAGTTTTTCATCAACTATTGGGACGAAAGCATATATCAGAATATTTGATACGAAAGGAGCCTTAGTAAAAGAGCTAGATGCTGACGTGGTAAGTGGTAATAATTCAATATTGGCCGATACAAAAGATATGCAGACTGGTAGCTATGTATTTAATATGACACTTTCTGACGGAAAATCGATGTCACGAAAATTTGTTGTAAACTAAGAAATCAGCGTAAACAAACAGAAGCCTTGATCATTCCTTAAATAATGGTCAAGGCTTTTCTTTTTTATCGACCATAAATAATCTACTTTTGAGTAAAATTTGAGAATATGAATCTTCACGAATATCAGGGCAAAGATCTATTGACATCATATGGAGTGGCAGTACAAAAAGGTGCGGTTGCAGATACAGTAGACGATGCTATCAAAGCTTATAATAAAATACAAGCTGACACCGGAGCAGATCTAGCTGTGGTAAAAGCTCAAATCCACGCTGGTGGTAGAGGTAAAGGAGGTGGCGTAAAGCTAGCTAAAAACCTGACCGAACTTAAAGAACATGCCGGCAATATACTTGGCATGATGCTCAAGACGCCACAGACTCCAGGAGGAATGGAAGGCCCAGGTAAGTTAGTAAGAAAGATACTTGTAGCAGAAGACTGTTATGTACCCACATTCGACAGTTGTAAGGAATACTACGTATCGATCATGATGGATCGTGAAAAGAAGCAAAATGTAATCATCTACTCCACAGAGGGTGGGATGAATATTGAAGAGGTCGCAGAAGAAACTCCGCACCTTGTACATAAAGAATATATCGATCCACATATCGGCCTACAAGGATTTCAGGCTCGTAAAGTAGCTTTCAACCTTGGTATGACGGGTACTGCGATGAAAAATATGGTCAAGTTTATCTCTAAACTTTACAAAGCATTTGTAGGATCAGATTCTTCTCTATTTGAAATCAATCCTTGCCTAAAGACTGGAAACGATGATATCATCGCCGTAGACTGTAAGGTAACATTGGATGAAAATGCTCTATTCCGTCACCCTGACTTAGAGGCACTTAGAGATACGGATGAAGAAGATCCGACAGAAGTAGAAGCTAAGGCTTTTGGCCTTAACTACGTCAAACTAGATGGTAACGTAGGATGTATGGTGAATGGTGCTGGTCTAGCGATGGCTACCATGGATATCATCAAGCTCTCCGGTGGATCACCTGCTAACTTCCTAGATGTCGGTGGTACAGCAGATGCTGCAAGAGTAGAGCAAGCATTCAATATCATCCTCAGAGATGATAATGTAAAAGCCATCTTAATCAATATATTCGGTGGTATCGTACGATGTGACCGTGTTGCTCAAGGTGTAGTGGATGCTTACCGAAATATGGGTAATATCAATGTGCCTATCATCGTAAGGCTACAAGGTACCAATGCCGATATCGCAAAGAAAATAATCGATGAAAGTGGACTGGAAGTACATAGTGCTATTCAACTACAGGAAGCCGCAAGTATTGTAGAAAAAGTGTTATCGGCATAGACAGGACATTTACTAAAGAGAATTAAAAAGCGGAAATGAATTTGAATTCATTTCCGCTTTTTAAGTATTTAACTTTTCTAAATTAATGTTCTATAAATCTTTGGAACATTAAATCTCAAACGGAT
>JAHDGW010000174.1 GCA_020631635.1 Saprospiraceae bacterium | reverse complement strand
CTTCACCCTGAGCTAATAAAGTTAATCATCATGACTCAAAAGAAACCATCTAAAAAGATAGTAAAAACTATATCTACGAGATCATCAGCGGCTACTATTTCAAAAACGGCTTCTGTACAAAATGACAATGAGCCCATGCTTTTTGGACAGAGACATTATCTTATTTTATTAGGTGGATTTTTATTGATCATAGTAGGTATGCTATTGATGATGGGAGGTCATATGCCTTCTAGAGATGTATGGGATGACAACATTATTTATTCGTTTAGACGTACAGTACTTGCTCCGGTAGTCATTCTTGCGGGTCTAGCAGTAGGGGGTTATTCGATTTTTAAAAAATAATATATGAGTGCAGGATTGTATGCCATTATACTTGGCATCATTCAAGGGCTTACGGAGTTTCTTCCAGTAAGTAGTTCTGGACATATTGAGATTGCCAATTTTATCATGGGCTCTCAATACTCTGGAGAAGATAACATGCTACTGACTGTGATTTTGCATTTTGCAACTGCCTTGAGTACGATTGTTGTTTTTCGTAAAGATATATGGGAGATTATACAAGGTATTTTCCAACAGAAAGGAACCGCAGAAAGAGCGTTTGCGACTAAGATAATATTGTCTATGATTCCGGCTGTTTTTATTGGTCTAGTATTCGAGGATGTGATAGAGTCACTTTTCACTGGAAACATTCTTTTAGTTGGCGCCATGTTGATGATTACAGCGGTGCTTTTATATATGGCTGATAAAAAACTAATCAATAATCAATCGGTAGGTTGGGGGCAAAGCGTTATCATAGGTGTAGCACAAGCTGTTGCAATCTTGCCAGGTATTTCCCGGTCAGGAGCGACGATAGCCACATCAGTTCTACTTGGCGTAGATCGGGTAAAGGCGGCGAGGTTTTCATTCTTGATGGTGGTGCCTTTGATCTTTGGTAAAATGATGAAAGACCTGTTAGATGGAGATGTAATGTCGAGTCAGATAGAAGTCACTTCACTGGTGTTAGGCTTTGTCGCAGCATTTATCACTGGAATACTGGCTTGCACTTGGATGATCAATTTAGTAAAAAAAAGCAATCTCAAATATTTCGCATTCTACTGCATGATCATTGGGCTTTTTGCCATCATTTATACCTTAGTATAGCAAAAATCATCCCGAGTGATCGTCAATAAGCAAAATTTATCCAAAGCAGATTTCTTAGCAGGTAGTATGCTACTGATTGATAAGCCTAAGGATTGGACATCTTTTGATGTGGTCAATAAAGTCAGGTTCAAATTGAAATATAAGCTTGGAGTAAAAAAAATAAAGGTTGGTCATGCCGGTACGCTGGATCCCTTGGCCACGGGCTTACTTATACTATGTACTGGAAAGTGGACCAAGAAAATAGAGTCGTTTCAGGGCTTAGACAAAGGTTATTCGGGGTCTATTAAATTAGGGGAAACTACGCCAACGTACGATGCGGAGAGCGATGTAGACGAGACATTCGAAACAGATCACTTAAATTTTGATTTACTTAAAGAAAAGACTAATGAATTTATGGGTGATCAGATGCAAGTGCCACCGATATATTCTGCCATCAAAATGAAGGGGCAAACTGCATATTCACTTGCACGGAGAGGTAAGGAGGTCGTCATGAAACCCAGACCTGTGAAGATTTATGAATTTAATCTAAATTCTTTTAAAGATCTCGAAGCTAGTTTTGAGGTAAAATGTAGCAAAGGAACATATATCAGATCATTAGCCTATGATTTTGGAAAATCCTTAGGTTCAGGAGCTTACCTGTCTAGTCTGCGACGTGATTATATTGGCGAATATCAGGTGACAGATGCCTGGGACTTAGAAGATCTCATCGCTTGTCTCGAAGATTACTAGATTAGGCATAATTATCTTAGAACTAGTTGCAGTTTTTTACCTTTATACTTTGGACTCAATAAATAAACACAATTGTCAATTGTAGTAGATCATATTACTAAGGTTTTCGGCAGCCAACGAGCAGTAGATCAATTATCCTTTACTGCGAATAAAGGTGAGATTCTTGGTTTTCTCGGGCCCAATGGTGCGGGTAAGTCGACAACGATGAAAATGATTGTTGGATACTTGACAGCCAGTGAGGGTAGTATTCAAGTTTGTGGATTGGATGTACAGACACATCCCATCGAAACAAAGGCTAAAATCGGATACCTACCAGAACATAACCCTTTGTATAAAAGCATGTACGTCAAGGAGTACCTTAAGTTTGTAGGTAAACTCTCGGGTATAAAATCAAATGTCAATGACAGGGTAGAGGAGTTACTTGAGTTGACCGGACTACAACGGGAGCAGCATAAAAAAATAGAGGCGCTATCCAAGGGGTATAGGCAAAGAGTGGGCATTGCACAAGCCATGTTTCATGATCCAGAAGTGATTATCCTAGATGAGCCCACTAGTGGATTAGATCCCAACCAGCTCGTCGAGATTAGAGCCTTGATAAAGAGCTTGGGCAAGGATAAAACTGTGATCTTGTCTACCCATATTATGCAAGAAGTAACGGCGCTATGCGATCGGGTGGTGATCATAGATCAAGGTAAACTGAAAATGGATAAGCCCATAACTGAAGCACAAAATCTACTAGAAGGTGCAGAATCTTTGGAGCTCGAGTTTGCTAGAAGTATGGAGATCAGAACCTTAGAATTAATCAAAGGAGTACAGTCTGTAGAGACCTTGAATAATGGAAAATATCGATTGCAGTTCGCAGGAAATGATATACGGGAAGATATTTTTAGATTGGCCGTTGAAAAGGATAACCCTATACTGATGATGAATAAGAGCGAGACCAGTATGGAAGAAGTATTTCAAAATCTAACTCAAGCACATGCGTAGTATATTTTGGAAAGAAATCTCAAGCTATTTTAGTTCTTTGACTGCTTACGTCATTGTAGGTGTATTTTTACTACTGATAGGAGCTTTTGCTTGGGTATTTCCTGATACCAGTATTCTGAGTAATAACTATGCAGGACTTGATCCTTTGTTTACGATGGCGCCGCTGGTTTTTTTGTTTTTAGTACCTGCGCTTACGATGCGCAGCTTTTCAGAAGAATACCAGTTAGGTACGATTGAGTTTTTGATTTCCAAACCCCTATATGACTGGCAGATTGTATTGGCTAAGTATTTTGCCCAAGTATTTTTAGTCTTAGTGGCCTTGATACCTACAGTGATCTATTATTACAGTGTATACCATCTAGGAGCACCAGCGGGTAATCTCGATAAAGGTGGTATTATGGGCTCTTATATAGGGCTGTTTTTGTTGTCATGTTTGTTCGTCAGTATAGGCATTCTTGCCTCTTCCTTGAGTACCAATCAGATTGTCTCTTTCATACTCGCATTTTTACTCTCCTTTATTGTTTACTTTGGGTTTGAGTTTTTGGCAGACCTTCCAGTATTTATAGGCTCATGGGATAATGTGATAGATAAGTTCGGCGCTAGCCATTATTACTCATCGTTGAGCAAAGGGATCTTGGATAGTCGTGATATAATGTACTTTTTGAGTTTGATTGCCTTCATGTTGTTTGCTACAATTACTTCACTTCAATGGAAGAGAGCATCATGAATATAAGTAAGTCACAGCATCTTATTCGTCTTGCATTCGCATTTGCCATTTTGGTAATGATCAATGTGATATCAGGCTTATACCATGGGTATCTAGATCTGACTGAAGAAAAGCGCTATACCTTCTCGGAGTCTACCGAGAGACTCCTTGAAGAGGTGGATGGTAGAGTATATGTTCAACTCTTATTAGATGGAGCACTTCCTGCTGATATCAAAAGGCTGAAGCAATCTACTATCGAATTATTACAAGATTTTGAAGATAGAAATAACAATATCGAATGGGAACTATACGACCCCAATATCGGTGCTATCAAAACAGTAAACCAACGCAGAGAAGAGCTAGCTAAGGATAAGATATTTCCTCAAGAAATACAAATTGTAGAAGCTGGAGAACGTACATCTAAGCTAGTCTACCCACAAGCCATCATTCGATTGGGGAATAAGCAAGAAGTCGTACAGCTCATAGAGGCCTCATCTATGAATGTACCGATCGAAGTACAAGTCAATAATTCTATACAACTACTAGAATATAAGTTTGCTTTTGCCTTAAATAATCTTTTTAATTCTGAACCCAAATTAATACTCTTTACAGAGGGTCATGGCGAACTGAGCGAAGAAAGAACTGCCAGATTGGAGGGAGAACTGCGTAAAAGGAATATTACGGGCCGTATCAATTTGGATACACTCGTTACGATACCAAAAGATGTTGATCTATTGATCGTTGCTAAACCTACCTTGGCATTTACGGATAAGGATTTATTTAAAATAGATCAATACCTCATGAATGGCGGAAAGATCCTCTGGGCACTCGATAAACTGAATGTTACCCTGCAGGATATCAATGAACAAAAGTTTTATGTGCCACCTCCATTCGAGACTAATCTTGAAGATATACTCTTTAAGTATGGAGTACGTATCCAGCCCAATCTAATCTTGGATCTAGAATGTACTCAGATTCCTCAGGTGATAGCAGCACAAGGCGATAAAGTACAGACCAAATTATTTCCATGGTATTATCACCCTCTAGTTGCACCTAAGTCTGATCACCCCATCGTTAAGAATATTGATCGGGTTAATTTAATATTTCCAAGCACTATCGATACGTTGGAGCCTCGTACGGTCGATCCCTTGAATATCAAGAAAGATATATTGCTCTCCAGTTCTCAGTACAGTAGATTTCAGATTACACCTGTCAGGCTCAATTTTGAAATACTGAAATATCCCCCAGATCCCGATCAGTTTGATAAAGGTCCTCAAGCAGTAGCAGTATTACTTTCTGGAAATTTTGAATCTTTCTACAAGAACAGGCTGCCTGTAGATACCAAATCTACCTTAGAGGAGATAGGTACTCCATTTAAGGCATTATCAGAGCAAACTTCACAAATAGTGATTAGTGATGGAGACCTATTTAAAAATAAATATAACGCTGAGACTAATCAGTTGAGTCCGATAGGATATAACAGTTGGGAAAAAAAGACTTTTGATGGTAATCGACAGTTTACACTAAACTGTATTGAGTATCTTACGGATGATGGAGGCTTGATGGACTCTAGGGCTAAGGAGATAAAACTTCGACCGCTCGATAAAGTAAAAGTGGATGCCGAAATGCGATATTGGCAAATGCTTAACTTGGGTCTGCCTATCTTTTTGTTAGCGATATTTGGATTTTTATACAAGTATATACGTGACCGGAAGTATGGCCGTTAGAAATTATAAATTCTTTCTTATAAACTAAAACGCAAAGAATGAAACGTAGCACATGGATCATGTTTTTGATACTCGTCTTACTGGCTGGAGCGACTTGGTTTATATTATCAAAGGAGGCTCCTACAGGGTCAGATATTGATTTATCAGACCGTCAATTTGCATTGAATGAAGACAGTGATCGGCTAGATAAAATCGTTATCAAAAATAGAAAATCAGGAACCTCGGTTTTATTAAAAAAAGGGGACAAATGGTATTTTGAAGACGGGAGTTTGATCAGTAAGTATGTGATGGCACCAGTCTTGCAAACACTTAATCATATCCAGATACATCACATACCTCATCGCAATGCCAATGAAAATATCATACGTGAGATGGGTCAGATTGGTATCAAAGTGGAATTATACGACGGAGATGAGCAGTTAAGGTCATACTATGTAGGTGGCTCTACACCCAATGAAAGAGGCACGTATTACTTAGTAGAGGGCGCAACTCAGCCATACGTGATGCATATCAACAATTTTGAAGGAAGTGTAAGGAATAGACTCGTGGTGACAAAAAATGAGTGGCTAGATCGATCTATCGTGAGATCTAAGGCAGAGGATATAGTATCCGTAAGTGTAGAATATCCTAAAGAGCGAAATGAAAGTTTTAGGATTTTTGATCTAGACTCCAGCCCTAAAGTGGAGCCGCTGTACCGACTTACAGATAATAAGGTGTCGCCGGCACGAAGAGCAGCAGTAGAGGCATATCTCAAGGGATTTACAGAAAGTGGATCTGAGTATATTGATAATGATAATCCGGTAAAAGATAGCATATTGGCTTTGATACCTTTCGCCATTATCAAATACGAACTATCGGATGATACCAAACATCAAATAAGACTTTTCCCGTTGCAAAGCAGCTTTGATGGTAGTAAGACCGAGGCTCGACTGAGTAACCTAGTCAAGATCGAACGATACTTTGCCGATTGTAGCTGGGGTGATTTTTTATTAGTACAACAAAGACTTATAGGATCGTGGTTAAGGCCGTATGATTATTTTTTGGAGGAATAGATTATCGTTTGTATGATTAGACAAATCACATATCTTTTATTAACAGTATGGCTAGGCTTGACCTTATGCTCTGCGGTCAATCCAGCATGGGGATTTTTTGGTCATCGTAAGATCAATCGTATGGCTGTATACACTCTACCGTCTGAGATGATTAAGTTTTTTAAGGATAATATTGAGTATATCACCGCACATGCCGTAGATCCCGATAAGAGAAGGTACGCTACCAAACATGAAGCCGTAAGGCACTACATAGATATAGACCATTGGGGAGATACCCCCTTTGAAGATGTCCCCAGAGAGCTAGAGGCTGCAGTGATCAAATATGGGGAGCTATTTATAGTAGATAGTCAAGATACTATCTCTTTTACTATCAAAGATGATGAAGAGCAGTTGTATTTTGAAAGTGATAAAAATAACATCATTGTAGAAAATATAGATCGTGATAGTCTAAGTCGTACGATGAGATCTTATATACGTGATCAATATTTCGATGGAGAGATTGTGATACCTGTATCAGCTATAGCGTCATTTTCTGACCTCAGATCGGTTGATTCAGATACAAAACTTCATATTGTAGATCGATTTAGTGCTTATGGTATATTGCCATATCACCTAGAGCAATATTATCGC